>JABHKC010000117.1 GCA_018692315.1 Bacteroidota bacterium
TAGTTTAGAGCAAAATTATCCGAATCCATTCAGTCCATACACCTGGATAAGTTATACACTCCCCGAGGACTGCACTGTTTCGCTTAAAATATTCGACATAAGAGGGCAATTGATAAAAGACCTTCAAAACGACAAAAAGCCGGCAGGCAAATATTCTGTAATGTGGAACGGAACCAATAATTCTGGAAAAAGAGTAAGTTCAGGAGTTTATTTATACCAAATTCAGACTGAGAAATTTACAAAAACTATGAAGTTGTTTATCTTAAATTAAATTTTGCAATTGTCGAACGACCATATTTTGAAGGCGAATATGTAGAGACATACACTAAAATGTCTCTACATACAAATATAAAATAAAATATGTACATTTTCTACATTTTATTGGTTATGGCATTTGCAGCCACGGTTTTTGGTTTAATAGAATACAACCGGCATCAAAAACGAATATATTCAATTCCTATGCGTATTCATGTAAATGGGACAAGAGGAAAATCGAGTGTAACTCGTCTGATAGGAGCTGGCTTGCGAGCTGGCGGAATTTCGACCATAACAAAAGTAACAGGCACGTTTCCTCGCTTAATTTTGGAAGACGGTACCGAAACTTTCATACATAGAAAATCAGATCCAAATATTTTAGAACAATTGTCAATTGTGAAATTTGCTTCACGCAGAAAAGTCAGAGCCTTAGTGATGGAATGTATGGCTCTACAACCACAATTTCAGTCGATTACCGAAAATCAAATGATTCACGCAAATGTAGGAGTCATGACTAATGTAAGATTAGATCATGTAGATATTATGGGCCACACTCTATCCGAAATTGCTGAAACACTTGGCAGAACAATTCCTAAAAACGAAAGTTTTTTTTCATCAGAAAATGTCATACCTCATACATTAAAAGAAATTGCCGACAAACGAAATTCAAAGTCATTTTTTATTGAAACCAAAACGGTATCACCTGATGAAATGCAAGGCTTCAGCTATATTGAACACAGAGATAATGTTGCACTTGCTCTGTCGGTTTGCCAGCATTTGAAAATTGACAGAGAAACAGCATTAAAAGGTATGTATGAAGCTGTCCCGGATGCCGGAGCTTTAAGATGTCATCAAGTTGAAGCATTCAAAAAGCAGTTATTTTTTTATAACGCATTTGCTGCAAACGATCCCGATTCTACTTTCATGATATGGAAAATTATTCAAGAAGAAATTGGGCTTGAAGGGACAAGAATAATTCTCTTGAATACCCGACAAGACAGACTTGACAGGGCTCGACAGTTAGCAGAACTATCAGGTGGCAAATTGGCAAATGAAATAGATTGTTTGATGTTGATTGGACAATCTACTGAAGTTGTTGAAAACATGACAGTTGGCTACGGATTGCCAAAGAATAAAATTATTAATTTAGGCTTAACGACACCTCAAAATGTTTTTGAAAAAGTATTGTCAATAACTGATAAAAAGTCCACAATACTTGCAATAGGAAATATGGGAGGAATGGGTGCTGAAACAGCTGAGTTTTTCGAAAATAGAAGTTCCACAAATTATGATTGAATTAGCAATTACTTTAGGTTTAGTTTTTAGTTTATTGTCTTACGAAGTATTCGGATTGGCAGCCGGAGGGATAGTTGTTCCCGGATACATAGCGTTGCAACTTTCGCATCCCGAAAGGCTTGCAGGAATAATAATTGTAAGTTTGCTTACTTTTTTGATAATAAAAGCTTTAAGCAAATATACATTTCTCTATGGACGCCGTCAAATGGTTCTTAGTTTATTAATTGGTTGTTTATTAGCGTATTTTTCAAGATATTTTATGAAAATAGATATTGCTGCAACTACAGTCGAACTTCAAGCCGTTGGTTGGGCAATTCCCGGATTAATCGCCTATTGGTTCGGAAAGCAAGGAGTTTTTAAAACACTTAGCGTATTGTTCATTTCCTCTGTATTTGTCCGATTAATTGTGATATTAATATTTGCCGGAGCTTTATTGCCAAAATAATTATGAATTATAAATTATATACTTCCAACTTTACAGACATATAAATTGATGAAATTTCGAGCAAAATCAAACATTGTATTAAGCGTTTTGGCATTTTTGGCACTATTGGCATTTATAGCTGTAGAAAACGGGAAAGTTGATGTGAAACAAGATTGGTACGACGAAAAACTCGAAGCCTCACAACTCTCACAATTGGCTGTAAACCACTTAAAAAATTATCGTTTAGGTAAGGGAATTTTTATTGATGCTATAAACGATCCTAACCAAACAGCTTTAATTGGGCAAGAATATACTTTGATAACTACCGACCGTGGATATATTGAATCAAAATTAGCAACCACAAACCCGAATTTTGCAGCTGTAATTGTCCAAATGCTAAAAGATGCAGCATTGAAAGCAGGCGATAATGTAGCAGTAGCTTTTACCGGTTCTTTTCCGGGTTTGAATATTTCTGTTCTGGCTGCTTTGAAAACTTTAAATCTTAATCCTATCGTTATATCGTCGGTCGGTGCATCAAACTGGGGTGCAAACGATCCATACTACACTTGGTTAGATATGGAAAATATTCTATACAAATCAAAAATATTCCCTAAAAAATCAGTAGCTGCATCAATAGGAGGAGGAGCCGATCTTGGAAGAGGATTGAGCCCAAAAGGACGAGATTTGATAACTGAGGCAATTGAAAGAAATGAAATGGACTTTATTCATGAAGCACATTTAGAAAAAAGTATTTCTAAACGTATGAACATTTATGAAAAATACAGCAATGGAAAGCCTATAAAAACTTTCATTAATGTTGGAGGAGGTATTGCAAGTCTTGGAAATACAATTAATGGAAAACTAATTCCTGTAGGGCTTACACAAAATTTGCCGATGAGCAATTTTCCAGTTCATGGTGTAATAATTCAGATGGCACAAAATGCAATTCCTATAATTCACCTTTTGAATATTAGTCAATTGCTTGAAAAATACGGATTGCCTAATAGCCCCGATCCACTTCCAGAACCAGGCGAAGGGAAAATTTTCGTACAGGAAAAATATAGTATTTTGATAACATCACTTGCAGTAATATTTTTACTTGTTGTTGTAATTTTGGTATATATAGTTGAAAAAAAACATCATCAGCTCGGTACAGATCCGGTTCCATTAGCCAACATTCAAAAAGCAAACAAACATGAAACAGATAGTATTTTAGATTTATGAAATGGAAAGAAAATACCACAGAACTATTTTTCAAATTCTTATTCAAAAAAAATGACTAACTTTTAAAATATAGATAATGAAAAAAATTCAAGCAATCTTTTTTATTCTGGTTATATCAGTTTCAGGTTTAATTGCACAATCAGCAAAAAAATCTCGCTCGCTAAAACCAACAAATTTCCAGAAAAAAGTAACTACACTAATTTCCGGGAAATCGAGATCATACTACTCTTTAAGTTCTGAAAAATTATCTACAATAAATATCCAGGGTCCGGGAATATTACGCATTCTGTCTCGCGGACGATTTGTTCCTAATCAAGGAAACAATATCAATTATGAAATAATATATACTATTGATGGCGGCAAAACTGAAAATGTGAAAATAAGTGATGTGGAGCGGTCAAAAAAAGCTACCTATTTGAAAGGCTCTTTAGGTGTGCCAGGGCAGCTCGAAGATTTTGAAATTGTATTAGGACGCGGGAATCATACTATAGAGGTTAAATTAAAGGATAAAAATATTCCGGTGGCTAATCGCTATATTTTTACACCCGTAAAAAAGAAAAAACAAGAATGGATCGCATTTTCTCCAAAACAACCTTCCGAACCTGTTGATTTAATTTCAAGAGAATCTACCGTAAACTATTATCGATTTTCTATGGAAAAGCCTGTAAAAATAGAAATTTTCGGACCTACACAATTGCGAGTTTTAACTCGAATAGAAAATCATTATCAGATGAAAGGACGAATTCATTATCGCTTGCAAGTGAAAGAAAATTCTAAGGTGATTAATACCTACCAACTGAGCAGTCGCCGTTCCGAAATTGCTGTGTATAAAGACAATAAAGAATTGATTCCTGGGAAAGCCTGCGAATTTGTAATAAATGTCCCCAAAGGAAAACACACTTACGAAATTATCCCTCTCGACAAAGACAAAAATTCTATGTTAGGTAGGTTTTTGTTACCCAAAAAAGATGTTAAATTAAGAAAATGAAATAAATGAAAAATGAAATTGGAAAAAATGTATTGTTATGCCAAATTTCAAATTTCAATCAAAAAATATACCTATGCAAAATAAAAAATCCAAAGTAAAATTCTTCACAACAAGAATAAGCATCATTTTGTTTAGCTTGATATTTATTCTTGCAAGTGGAGAAGTATTTGCTCAAAAGAAGACTAAGAAAAAGAAAAAAAAGTCGAAGAAATTCGAGTTCGTAGTAGGGCTTTCTTCAACCTACGACAATAATATTCTGAAATATTCTGAGAAATATTTAGATAGGTTTCATAATAATGAAGACGAAGGACGCTTTCATATCCAAACCTACGATGATATAATTATTCAACCTTCGCTTCAATCGACCTATATTTTCCGCATTTTCAAAAAATATAAATCGAAAATAAATATCGATTTTAGCCATAAAAAATATGCCATGAACGATGTAAAAACATGGAGTTCAATGAGCTTAGGATTTAGGCAATACTTGAAGAAAAAAGCGAGTTTTAAAATTTCGTATGGACATATTCCGAATTTTTACATTCGTCATTTTCGCGACGACGATTGGGTTGATGTTTTAGGATATACAAAAGAAACTTTCAAACCTATGGCATTTTCGAAAGACAGTTATGATTTTTGGTTTCAAAATACATATTTCAAAAACTCACGAATAAAATTGTCGTTTTCATATTTTAAATATTATTATAACGAACATTTCACCGAGTATGATTGCTTCAATTTGGTTTATGGAATAAAACTATATCAACCATTAAATAAAAAAATCAGGCTAACTCTTGGCTATCAATTTGTTAGCTCAGATGCACAGGCTTTCGACGAAGAATTTGAAAACAAAATTAATTCCGATGATTCGGATGGCTCATTCAAGGAAGATATTTTTATTCTTGGAATGAACTGGAAGTTGCCAAAATTGAAGAAACGTTCTAACGATTTCAACATAGAAGCAAAAATTATGAAACGCTATTTTTCGTCGGTGCATTACCTTGAAGATGATCCAACTCATGCCGGACGAGTAGATGATAATATTAGAGTATATTTAACCTACAATTTAAAGCTTTCGAAGAAAACTAAATTGGCAGTATTTTACAATTGGTATCTTAGAAATTCAGATACAAGTGCCGAGGAAAACAAAACTTATTTATCGAACGAAAAGGACTATTTTCAAAATCAATTAGGTTTGAAATTGTCCTATAGTTTTAAATTATAAAATCAGAAATTCAAAAAATAATTATTAAAAAATACAGAAATGAAAATGAGTAGATTACTTACTTTAGTATTATTAAGTGGCTTTTTATTGGTTGGATGTGGAAAACCAAACGAACCAGAATCTTTAAAATCGCAAACAACGGGTGGCTATTCGGTAGTTAGCAAATTAGCTACTACAGCCTATGCACAAGATATAGTTATAAAAGACAATTTGGCATATATCGCTCAAGGCGAAGGTGGTTTGGTAATAGTTGATATTAGCGATGCCGAAAATCCTCAAACAGTTTCAACTACAAGTTATGGAGTTCGTGGATATTGCAATAAAATTGAAATAAAAGACACTGCGGTTTATCTTGCTGCCGGCTCGTTTGGTATAAATGTCATCAATGTGAGTGATGCTGATACTCCATTTGTAAGTGTTTCGAATTTGGGTATGAAACCTGCCAAAGATTTTCACATAATGGGAAATTATTTGTTCACGGCAATTAGCGAACAGGGAGTTGGCATTTGTGAAATTAGTTATCCAACCCAGCCCGATATACGAGTAGAATTTAAAACTTCAGGTTATGCAAGAAGTATGGCTACTACAGCTGACAGCAGCAAGTTATTGGTAGCTTGTGGGGAAATGGGTTTATCTATCTACAATATTACAGATTTTCAGGAGGGATATGGCGAATATCCTCTTGCCGGCTGGAAAGATACTCCGGGATATGCCGAAGATGTTGCAGTTTCCGGACTCGAATCTATTGCTTTTTTAGCTTGCGGAACTGCCGGTTTGCAAATTGTTGACTTTTCTGATACAGCAAATATTTTTATAGTTGGAAGTTTAGATGACGGAGGATATGCCAAAGAAATTATTTATAATAACAATCTGGTATATATGACTACAGAAACTTATGGTTTAAGAATAATTGATGTTACTCTTGTCTCCGATCCAAAACTTGTTGGTTCTGTTGGTTCTGAGTTTGCTTTGGGTGTTGATATGGACGACAATTATATTTATGTTGCCGATGAGGACGAAGGATTAATTATTATTGCGAAACCTGATTAATTGTAGAAAACAGAAAGTTTTAAGGAATTATGAATTATGGTCACGATAGATTTTGGGAAATAATAAATTATATTCAAAAATGAAAGGCATGGCAAAAGAAAAACCCCGATTTTTATTCATCGACCAATTTCGTGGTTTGATAATAATTCTTATGCTTGTCGATCATTGCTCTTACTATTTCAATTCTATTTGGAAATATCTTGACCCATTAGATCCTGTATTTACTGACTGGGGGCAAGTTGCCCTACGCTATGTAGGATATTTGTGTGCACCCGGATTTTTGATGATGGCTGGAGCCATGATTTGGTGGTCAAATCAACAACAGCGGGCAAAAGGAACTTCCGGTGGATCAATTCGTTGGCAATTTATTCAACGTGGTTTGTTTCTGATAGTTCTGCAAATGACATGGGTAAATTCTTCCTGGGGAGGTTTCACTACTTTCAAGCCCTGGCATTTTGGAATAATTGCAAGCATAGGAGTTTCAATTATTTTATTGTCATTTATTGTGAATATGCGCTGGTATTTTCAACTTCTCATTGCACTTGCTGTTTTAATTATTCATCCATTTTTACTAAAAATTCCTTACAATCCCGAAATTGGATGGCCTCAAGTTTTGATGCAAACCTTTGTTGATGCCGGCAAATTTAATAAATACCCTGTTTTGCCTTGGTTCGCAATGGCTGTTTTGGGTTCAGTAATGGCAAACGGCTGGCTAAAAATTTGGGAAACCGACAAGAAAAGAATTCAAATGAGCATCATAATTGCTTTGGGAGCATTTGCTCTGGCAACAATTGTGAGAATGAGTCGTGGATTTGGAAATATTTTCACCTACTCCGATTTTGGTTCTTATTCGTTTTTCTTTGACCAAAAATATCCGCCAAGTTTGTATTTCAGCATTTGGTGGTTCGGTTGGGTTGTGTTATTGGTTGCAGGTTTTATTGCGATAAATAAAGTAGCTCCGAAACTTTTGAGTGTGTTTACAATTCCCGGTAAGGTTGCACTTTTTTTCTATATGATGCACATTGCAATTATGGGAGTTTTTGTAAAAAGAACAGGATTTTTATTTCGCGAAGGTGAGGTTCTTGAATCTCTGATTGGTGTAGCTCTTATGTTAGTAGTTATGCTGCCGCTGTGCAAGTATTTCTATGGAGTGAAACGTAGAAGCAGTAATTTTTTCATTCGTATGATATAAAAAATTGGGAGTATAAAAAAGAAAAAATATGAAAACGTCCATTTTAATAATTTCCCTGCTAACAGCACTGTTTTTCACAATAGGATGTTCTACTCGTACTGACACACCAAAAATTTATGCCGATTCCACGATAGTCTTTCCTGCAAAAAAGCCTGACGATATTTCTTCAAAAATTACTTTTTATAGAAAAATGAATATTAAGAAAGGCGAATTGGCAGGTAAAGAAACTGTTTTTACAATTGCCGAAAAAGAAAAAGTCAGAGCTTTCATAGAGATAGAAAATCGTGATTTCTATAAGGAACGTGAATTAATGTTTCATATTGATTGGATAGATTCATATGGAAAGTCGATCTACCAAAAACAAATTTTACTAACTCCTTCCGACACTTCTTCAATACTAAAAAGTTCAATTTCTATTTCGCCTGAAACTCGTCAAGCTGGAAAATATAAATTGCGATTATATTTTTTTCGTGAACTTATAGCTGAAAAGAATTTTGTACTTCTTCCGGAATTTCAGATTATCAATGAAAATGGAGAAAGAATAATTGCAGATATTTCTTTTTGCAGAAAAGTAAGCAAAAAAACAGGAAAACGAATTGGTGTGGATACGGTATTTTTTCAAAAAGAAAAACAAAAAATTCGCGCTGTAGTCGATTTTGAAAATAGGTTTGCATATAAAAATAGAGAACTGCAATTTCGTTTCGATTGGATAGATTCAATGGGTCATACATTTTACAAAAAACAAATTGATTTACAAGCGAAAGATTCATTAGCAAGCATCAGTAGTTCCATTTCAATTTCGTCTGAAAAACGACAAATTGGAAAATATTCTCTTCAATTATTCTTATTCAATAAATTGATTGCGCAGAAAAATTTCCAATTGAAGACTAAACCAGAACCTGTTCCTGTAAAGAAAAAAAATATTAAAGCCTCAATCACGCTATGCAGCAAAATTGATAAAAAAACTGGCAATCGGATTGGAGTTAATACAATTTTTGAAATAAAAGAAAAACAGCGAGTTCGTGCTTTTTTAGATTTAGAAAATCTCTCTGAATATAAAAACGAAATGTTAATTTTCTATTTTAATTGGATAGGAACCGATGGAAAGTCTTTTTATAAGAAAAAAATTGAACATATACCACAAACCTCAAAATCGACTATTAGCAGTTCAATCTCAATTTCGCCAAAAAAGCGAATGCCTGGAAATTACATATTGAGGACACTATTGTTCGATGAAATAATTTGTGAAAAGAAATTTGAACTTAAATAGAACTAAAGTTTATTCATTTAATAAGCTATTAGAAAACGACAAAAACTGCCTTACTTTTATGTTTAGAATCAGTCATCCCGAAAAGTCGGGACTCCTGATTTCTAATTGAAAAACATTTTCTTGTTTCTAATCCACACTATGCAATTGTTTGGTAGCTTCATTCTAAAAACGCACTAACAACATTTCGGTGTGAGCAGGAAAATTGCTTCTGCATAGTGAACCAAAATAGCATGCTATAAAACATCTTTTTTTAATTTTGTGTTGTAAAATACATTTTCTATTATATTTTTGCACACTTTATTATTAAAAATTATTATTGTTAATTGTATGAAAAAGAGATTATTAAGTATTGTAGCAGTTTTTCTCATTCCTATTTTAAGTTTTGCTAGCGAAGCAGATTTAGTAATACCCGAGGATGTAAAAGGAGAAACAATTTTGTATTGGGGGTTTTTAATCACCTTTGCAGGATTTTTGTTTGGTTTATACCAATTTATGAAAGTTAAAAAAATTAGAGCTCATAAATCAATGTTAGATGTAGCTCATGTAATTTACGAAACCGGAAAAACCTACCTCATTCAGCAAGGAAAATTTCTTGCAATTTTGTTTGTCTTTATCGGAACAGCAGTTGCGTTTTATTTTGGTTTTCTTTCAAACGACCCTGAAACCGGCGAAAATCTGTTTGGATTTGGTGGAGTTATGATGATTCTTGGTTGGACCGTGATTGGGATTCTGGGATCTTATTCGGTCGCTTGGTTCGGAATTAGAATGAATACATTGGCAAATTCGCGAATGGCATTTGCTTCATTAGAACGTAAACCTATAAAACTTTTAAACATTCCGCTAAATGCAGGTATGAGTATAGGTGTTGTGCTTATTTCTCTTGAGCTGATTATGATGCTTATCATTTTACTTTTTGTGCCGGGAGAATATGCCGGAGCAAGTTTCATTGGTTTTGCAATTGGCGAATCGTTGGGAGCTTCGGTATTAAGAATTGCAGGTGGAATTTTTACAAAAATTGCAGATATTGGTTCAGACTTAATGAAAGTGATTTTCAAAATTGGCGAAGACGACCCAAGAAATCCGGGAACTATTGCCGATTGTGTTGGCGATAATGCCGGCGATAGTGTAGGTCCTACAGCCGATGGTTTTGAAACTTATGGTGTTACAGGTGTAGCTTTAATTTCTTTCATTCTGCTTGCAGTAACAAGCATAGATGTTCAGGTACAGCTTCTTTCATGGATTTTCTTAATGAGAATATTGATGATAATCACTTCAATAGTTTCCTTCTGGATAAATGGAGCACTGACTAAAGCAAAATATGAAAATGCCGACGATCTTGATTTTGAAAAACCACTGACATCTTTAGTTTGGATAACATCAATTCTATCAATCGTTGTAACTTTTGTTGTAAGTTATTTTACAATTAAAGAACTTCCAAATAATCTTTGGATATCCTTATCAGTAATTATTAGTGCCGGAACACTTGGTGCTGCTTTAATTCCAGAATTCACCAAAATTTTTACCAGCCCGAAATCAATACATGTCAATGAAGTGGTTGAGGCATCGAAAAAAGGCGGAGCTTCATTAAACATTTTGTCGGGATTAGTTGCCGGAAACTTTAGTGCATTTTGGAAAGGTATGGTCTTTTTCTTATTGATGTTTATTGCATATTATGCCAGCACTTTTGGATTAGATGGTTTTATGGTTTATCCTTCGATATTTGCATTTGGTTTGGTTGCTTTCGGAATGCTCGGAATGGGACCTGTTACTATTGCTGTTGACAGTTATGGTCCAGTTACCGACAATGCACAATCTATTTACGAACTTTCTTTAATTGAAGAAGAAAAAGATATTAGAACACCAGAAATTGAAAGAGACTTTGGTTTTAAACCAGATTTCGAGAAAGCTAAATATTACCTTGAAGCTAACGATGGAGCGGGAAATACTTTTAAAGCGACAGCAAAACCGGTTCTTATCGGAACAGCCGTTGTAGGTGCAACCACAATGATATTTTCACTAATTCTTGTGATAAAGCATACTTTGCATGTAGAACCTGCCGAAATTTTGAATCTGTTAAATCCTTATACTATAATGGGATTTTTATTAGGAGGAGCGGTAATTTATTGGTTTACCGGAGCATCAATTCAAGCTGTTACAACCGGTGCCGCTCGTGCTGTTGAATATATTAAAGAAAATATCAATCTTGACCCCAACGCTCCTAAAAAAGCAGATGTTGAAAAATCGAGAGCAGTTGTGAAAATCTGTACAGTTTATGCTCAAAAAGGGATGTGGAATATTTTTATTGCAATTTTTTCATTTGCATTAGCATTTGCATTTTTGTCTTCACCAGGGGAATCGAATGCTCCCGTTTCTTTGTTTGTTAGCTATTTATTGTCTATTGCATTTTTTGGATTATATCAGGCAATATTTATGGCAAATGCCGGAGGTTCTTGGGACAATGCCAAAAAAGTAATTGAGGTTGATATGCAGGAAAAAGGAACGCCATTACACGATGCATCAGTAGTTGGTGATACTGTTGGCGATCCTTATAAAGATACTTCATCTGTAGCATTAAATCCAGTAATTAAGTTTACAACATTATTCGGATTATTGGCAATGGAAATTGCAATTTCAGAACAATTTAGTGAAATTGCTCCTTATGTAGGAATTGGTTTTCTTGCTGTAGCTCTATATTTTGTATATCGTTCGTTCTATAAAATGAGGATAAATAGTTAGAACCATTTTTAATTAGAAATAAAAAAGGGATTATTTTAGCTTGACTATTATAATCCCTTTTTTGTTAGATGAATTATTTTCAAGAATATCCCAATCCGAATCTATTCTGTATATAATTTAGTTTCAATAAGTTTTGCTTAAAACTAAACAATAGAATTTTTTAAATAAACCATTAAGTTTGATTTAGATTTCACTCAGTAACTGGTTTTATCAATATTTGTTTTAAAGTGAAAAATAAGTTCAGCTATTTAATTATCACTTTTTACTATCTTTGGCCAGAATTTAAATGTGAAATATTATGAAATTTGGTGTTGTTATTTTCCCAGGTTCAAATTGCGATCACGATGTAATATATGTCTTAAAAGAAATTTTAGATCAAGATGTTATTGAATTGTGGCACAAGGACATAAGCCTTCAAGACGTTGATGCAATAATTCTTCCGGGAGGATTTTCTTTTGGCGACTACTTACGTTCGGGAGCTATTGCCAGACACTCATCTATAATGGAAAAAGTAATAGAATTTGCAAATTCCGGAGGATTTGTTTTTGGCATTTGTAATGGATTTCAGGTTTTATGCGAAACAGGATTACTCCCTGGTGCTTTGCTTCACAATGATAATCAGAAATTTATTTGCAAAAACACATTTATTAAAGCAGAGAATAAAAACACTATTTATTCCGAAAATGGAAGAAAGACATTAAAAATTCCGATAGCCCATGGCGAAGGCAGATATTATACTGACAAAAAAACATTAGAAACTTTACAAATAAACAATCAAATTTTATTTAGATATTGTACAGAAGACGGAACTATAAGTCAAGATGCAAATCCTAATGGATCTGTTGAGAATATTGCCGGCATATGCAATCTGAACAAAAATGTATATGGAATGATGCCACATCCTGAGCGTGCCTCAGACGACGAACTTGGAAATACTGATGGAAGATTTATTTTTGAAACAATAATTAAGAATCTAAAATCGCAAAAACAATAATTGAAGTTTAGCTTTTACGATAAAGCAATATATTTTTGAAACATAAAAAAAGCCCGATACAGTCGGGCTTTTTTTATTTTATATTATTATAGCTTTTATGGTGTTGAATACAGATTATTGCTTTCTCTATATCCAGGTTTCTCTAAATACCAATCGTTAAATATACTTCCATTGCTTGAAGCCCAATCAGCCAAATGTAAATATGCCGTACTTATATCAACTTTCTCTAATGGATAAGAAAATTCTCTCGGAATATTTATTACCCAAGGCAGATTATTTGCTGTTCTATAATATATACCATTAATTATATTGCTTGCGTCATTAAATGTTCCGAACAAGGTTTCATCGACCAAATCAGTTGGATCGTATCCCGGACTTGGCAAATGAACTTCATGCCCTCTATCTAGATCAATAAATATAAATGGGTTAAACTGAGGTAAAGCAAAATTAAATAAGGAATAACTTCCTCCAACTACACTAATATGAATTATTGTTGTATCATAGTCATTGAAAGTACCACTTGATGTTGTATTTCCAACATTTGGAACCTCGTCATAAGGGATAATTGTTATTAATGACTGACTTGCTTCGGTACCGTTTGCACTATAAGAAATCAATCCTGTATTAGAGACATAACCACTTACGTTTATGTCCGCTGAATTTACACTTGCATCAGGTAAGTCAAATCCAAAACCATTAGCAAATCCAGCTCCCGTTGCCTTCACAACAAATGTCATAAAAATATCGACAACATCATTTGCAGGACTTACAACAGATTTGAATTGGTAAGCCATAACTAAATCGTTGAAATCGAAATCGCCTTGCGATGGCCATAAATCCTCAAATAATAATGTGCCAAATCTATTACTACTTGGATAATAAATATCAAAAGCTAAAAGTGGATCATTCGGATAATCATCTTCAGTATCTGCTACACCATCGTTGTCGGAATCTGTAATACTGGAGGTTCCAGATAATGAAGCTATTCCACTAAGTCCTTGAGCTAAAAATTGGTTCGTCCCAGTAATCAATGGTGGGTTTAGAGGCATGTATGTAGGAGTCATTTGAACTATTGCTCCGGTTGTAACATCCCAGACTTTCCAACTAAATTCTTCGTCTGCAAGGAACCCATCGTTTCCAATATCGGCTCCCCAAGCAGAAAGAGCAAAATTCGAACTAATATATTCGGCATATCCTGCACACGCTAAAGTTCCTAATGAGTCGAAAAAGACCCCAATATATGAACCATAACTTAGTTGTATGCCATTTATAGTTATTGGAACATTATTCTGAATTAATACCGTATGATTACTTCCTGTTATGCTATATGTCCACGGTGGTGCATTAAGTGGTGCATTAATGGTGGTTGTTGAACCAAACGAAACAGACGAACCAGAAATGTTCCCAATGCAAACTTCACCTTCTTTCGGACTATCTGTTGCAGCATTATTATAGACATATTCTGTTCCAAGAGAAATACTATTTATTGATGAAAAAGATTTCAAATATCCAACTTCAACAATTTGGCTGGAAACATCAACAATACTCCCATTTACAAAAACCTGATCGACATATGTGGGTAATGTGATATCTATTGAGATAAAGTCTTCATTAGAAAAACCAATATAATACTCCACATCACCATCAACAGAAGTAATTTTTATTATCCTGTTAAGTGCGTTTGGAATATTAAACTTAATATCCTTCGTTAGTTTCCAATCAAATGATGCATCTACTTCTAAGTTTTGGAATAAAGTAGTACTAAGGTTTGGGTCATCAGGATTGGTTTTCCTTTTTTCGCAAGCCGAAATTCCAACAAAAATAATGGTAAACGCAGCGATAAGAAAAACATTTAAATTAATTTTCAATAAATACGATTTCATGTTTTCAATTTTTAGGTAAATATGATAGGGTAATTGTTTTAATAACTAAAAATCAAGTTTGGGAGCTATTTCCTATTAATGTAATGAACTCATATTTCAAAATAGTCTCTCAAACTTTTCAAAGAACAACTTAATATTCAATATTCAAAGATACGAAAAAGCCGTAATCCGCCTAAAACATTTTGACTACTTTTTAATATTCAGGGAGTAATGATAAAATATACGAGGTTAATGTAAAAATTTGTTAATTTTAATAATGATTTTGAATTTGTACATTTCATTGATAATCCTAATCCTGATTTTTTTTAAGGAGCTTCTAAAGATAGTAAATTTCGAGGTGAAAGAAATTTGCATATTTAGAAATTCCCTTAATGATTATAAATTTTTCCTCCATGAAAAACAATAAATTTCTTTTTCACTTCATCATTCGTTTTTGCAGATCATTCTATTTAATAATATCAGCTTTCAAATTTATTTTCTAAAACTTCATGGTAAGAAGTCAGAAAATATCTTTTGATGTAGATTATTATTAGACTTGTAATAGGTATCCCAATTAATAATCCCTGTATCCCAAGCAGATAGCTCCAAACACTAAGAGCAAGAATCATAATCACCGGATTCATTCCTATATTTTTCTCCATAATTTTAGGATTAAGAATAATTTCTTCAAAAATACTTGCAAAAATAAAAACTCCAACTACAATACCGAAATATAATAAATAACTTTGATTATTTTCAATAGAAAGTACTAAACATCCTATTGATAGAGGAATAAGCGACAAATATTGCAAATACGGAATGTAAGATAGTAAAACAATTAGAGTAGTTATTAGAATTATCCCCGGCATATCCATAATAATAAATGCCGTAACATAGACTAAAGATAATATCAAAACAATTTTTGTTCTTAGTTTGAAATATTTTACAAAACTTTGATTAAAATCATCAGCGATAACATTAAGTTTCGTCTTTATTTTATTGCTAAAATATCCTTTTCTAATAGATTCAAAATAATCGTACTGATAAAGAATAAGTATAAAATAAAATATTGTAGAGAAAAACATAAAAATAAGACTAAATCCGGGTTTTTCTTCTGTAAGGATTTTTTCGTCATTTTGGAACATTGATGTTAGTTCTTGAAAAGATACTTTAATTGATTCAATGTCTAACTGAGATGTGTCCATTTCTTTCAGAGTGGTTTTTAGTGAATCTGCTTTTAGATTTATTTCATTTTCTAAATTGTCAAAATCATAAAAATTTCCGATTAAGTCTTTTGCCTTCTGTCCGGCTTTGTCCAAATTGTCTTTGTTCTTCGAGCTTAAAACTTTGAAACTTTGGCTAAGTCGCCTAAAATCTCTGTTTATAAATTGTGTAAAATATATCAAAAAGACTAAAATTATAGACACAATTGTTGCCAAAAATAATGTATTAGCTAAATTCCTGCTTCTTACAATTTTTCGAATTTTAACAATCAAAGGATTCGCTAAAAATGCAAGCAACATACCCAAAATAAATGGCAGGAACAATCCGTACAGATAATAAAATGAAACTGAAATAGAGATTATGAATGCAGCAAGTATGATTTCGTGTTTGTGTTTTTTTATCATTTGTCTTTTGAATTAACTGCTAACTATGTTATAAAAAATCCCATTTTTTATGGGTTTCATCATTTTTACGTTCCAAAAAAAAGGCTTTCAATAACCAAAAGTTAAAGAAAGCCTTTCAATTTAAAGTATCTAAAAATATTATTTAATAATATTCATTTGTTTTACGGCTTCAAAATCGTTTGCTGAAATTTTGTAGAAATATGTTCCGGCAGGAAGATTTTTTGCAACAAAATCTATTGAATGCTCACCATTTGAATAAGTGGTTTGCGTAGTAGTTTCAATTAGTTCTCCCAATGAATTATAAATAGAAATATTCACAAATGAAGATTCGGGAAGATAAAAACTAATTTGAGTTGTTGTAGAAAACGGATTTGGAGAATTTTGATTAAGAACAGCATTATCTGAAATAGCTTTAAGGCTGGCTACAACGCTTATTGCATCTGTTTCAAA
This sequence comes from Bacteroidota bacterium, assembly GCA_018692315.1. Lineage (NCBI taxonomy): Bacteria > Pseudomonadati > Bacteroidota > Bacteroidota bacterium. The sequence continues at coordinate 16,595 of JABHKC010000117.1, forward strand.
ATTATGACTCCCTTCTATCCAATCAGTTACAATAATTGATTCAATATTTCCGGTTTTTTGACTCCAAACTTTAATATCGAAAATTTCGCCTGAAAGAAATCCTTCTGTTGCGTTTGTGGTATTGTCGTCTCCCCAAATTGAAAGAGCTGTGTTTTGATTATTAAAAACAGCACTTCCGAGAAGATTTCCATTGCTATTGAAAACGCCTATTTCGTCTCCTGTTTCTGGTCGCACATCCCAAGAACTCAAAGGAATACACAAGGACATATTATTTCCTGTATTAATATTAGTTTTGAAATGCTTCGGATTTGTCAAAGAATTTTCAATGGATGATTTGCTAGAATTTGCAGGATATGTTAGAACTGAAGCAGCATCTAATTTTACTTGGTATGCTTGTCCTGGAACCATATTTCCAATACTGTTAATTCCATATATTGGCCAGTAAATTTGTCCAATTCCATTTTTGGCAATTGTTAAATTTGCATTGATATCGCTTAACATTATTGATATATCGGCTTCAGTTTGACGTAAGTAACCGAGATAGCTCCAGCCTAAATCTAAACTAATTGGAGTTAATTCAGGAATTGCAGCAGTACCATATATATCCAAAGATTGTGCATTGTTAAGTTTCACTAAGAATCCTTCTCCAATAATCATATTGCCAATAGCATTTATTCCAAACAATGGCCAGTAAACTGCCCCGTTCTCGTCTTTAGCTATAACAATATCGAAGGCAATAGAGTTTAGTACACTATCAATATTTGGCTCGTCTGGAATTATATAAGTCGAGAAGAGGTTCCAGCCTGCCCCAAAATTAATTGTTTGAAAGTCTATTGTGGTAGTTACTTCCTCAATATCAGTCGAATCAGTTGGTTCGAGTTTGAATGCACTGAAAGAATAATCTATAATACCTCTAACATTATAAGTACTTCCTAAAACCGGAGTATATACATACATAAGGTCGTTCACTATTCCCGTATCAAGTCCGTCAGTAATTTCCCATTCACCATAACCCATATTGTCGTTAGTACATACAACATTTTCAAGCAAAACAAGAACACTTTCATATTCTTCAGTGAAATTTCCAACAGCAACAGGTTCAGTTTCGGGAAGCATATTGCCGGAAGTTACAATTGTGAAACTTGATACATTTTTAATTTCAGTAAAACCATAATATTCATCAACTTCACCTGAGATAACAACACTATCACCAATTGCGACAGGATTATTAGAATCATAAACATATATTCCGTTCCATGCACCGGTAGCATCTTGAATAAAATATCCATAGCTTGAAATTCCGGTAACGAAACCAGCAGTTGTAACATTTTGCCCATCTAATGGAGAATCTCCACTTGGATCGCTAGTAAATTGAATATCATAAATTGAAGTAATTATCAAAGGTTCCTCATCGTTAAACCAGACATCTAATATATTAACGCCATCTACAACAGTGTATTGACGATTTGCACCTCCAGGGAATTCTGCTAAAGCCCAATCGGTATTAATTCTGAATTTGAATTCGAGCATTTCGCCAACTGTCATGCTATCAAAAGTGATAGTATAGATTCCGTCTCCATCTGTGTCGGTAAGGAAATCGCTTGCACTCCATCCATTTAGAGTACCGGGTACATCAAGAACATCATTTACAAAATCGAAGTTTCCTATTGATTCCTGATATGTCATATTTACATTGAATGTAACGGCTGCAATAGTATCAAATTCTATTGGATTGTGAGATCCAAGATGTTCAAAGGTATTTTCATCAAATACGAACCATTCCGAATCGTTATAATTTGTGCCAAAAGAAGCAACCCAGTCTGTGTTTCCATTTAATACAGTTGTTTTTCTAACTAATGTATTGTTTTGTGTTGCATTAGCTTCTCCTGCTACTGGCCAAGCATCTCCCGGATCTAATGTTTCATCTCCGAAAGCATCAATTATTGTCCATGTAGCTCCACCATCGCTTGTTTTTTCTAAAGCTCTTGCATCGTCTCCATTAAAGTGTACAGGGCTTGATCCTGAATATGGAATAACCTCATTAGCTAGAGTTGTATCAAAATAAGTTGCACTAATTTGATCTGCTACAATTACCCAAACATCCCCATCTGCAAGTGTTGCACCTGCCGGGAAATAATGCCATGATGTCCAACCATCGGCATTATGAGAATTTGCGATTCTATAGTTTGCAAGATCGGCAGAAGCTCCCGAGCCATTGTAAATCTCCAATGCTTTGTTATTGCTCGAACCTTCTACATATTCAGAGAATAATAAATCAGCTACTATTGGCGGTTCTTCATCGTTAAACCAATGATCTAATATATTGGAACCAGTTTGAACTTCATACGTTCTATCGTCAGCAAATGACTCCCAGCCTGTTCCATTAATACGGAATTTGTATTGACAAACATATCCAACATTCAGGCTGTCGATAGTAATTGTGTAAATACCATCTCCGTCTGAATCATCTAATGGAAGTGAGCCTCCCCAACCGTTGAAATTACCTGCGAGATCAACAAAATCGTTTATTAGATCAAAATTACCAAGAGTCATTTGATAGTTCATATTTACATTGAAAGTAACTGACTCACCACCAGGAGGTGGAATAACATAATCAACATCACCGGTTACGATTCCCGAAGAATCAAGAGTGAAAGTAATATTTGAACCTTCAATCAGCCATAAGCCCCATGTTGAGCCATCGTTTTCAATTGCACCCCATTCGTATGAACCAGGAGCAACATTAATAACACATGTCCAAACAAAATCGCCGGCTGCAATGTCACCATTTGTTCCATCATCGAACATTTGAATCAAAGCCCAGTTTGTGAATTCTCCTTTTAGCTCAATATCTGTATAAGATTCTGTTCCGTCTGTAACGGTAAATGTTATATCATAATTTGAGGCAGTGTCGATATCGACATGCGAACCAAGATACTCAAATGTATTTTGGTCGAATACTTTCCATTCAGAATCGCTAGTATTTGTTCCGGCTGCAGCATCCCAGTCTGAATTTCCGTTAGCAACTGAGAATTTCCTGACTAAAGTATGATCTTGAGTTCCATTACTTATGCCGGCAACCTCCCATCCTGAGCCTGGATCAACCAAATCGTATCTTCCAATTATGTCGATAATTAATGTATCTGTAGCAGTAATTTTTGCTAATGCTCTAACATCGTCTCCATTAAAACCAACAATATATCCACTTGCATTATATGCTAAAGTGTCATCAGTAACTGAAAGAATTACACTGTCGGAGCTATTATTTGCAATTACCCATACATCGCCATCGGCTAAGATTGTACCTGCCGGAAAGTCATAATGGTCGAAGCTCCATGCATTTCCATTATAGTTTGTAAGAATTGCATATTCGCTAAGGTCAACTATCGAACCAGAACCATTATAAATTTCTATAGCTTTATTATTGCTGCTTCCTTCAATATATTCCGAGAAGAAAATATTATCATAAAGAGCAGCTTGTTCATCATTGTACCAATAGTCCATTTCATTAGTTCCTGCAACCACTGTATAGTTTCTATTTGGTCCGCCGAATGGAAATTCAAGAGTCAAATCAGACCAGCTTCCATTAATTCTGAATTTAAATTCCATAAGAAAACCAACAGAAATACTGTCAATTGTAATTGAATAAATCAGGTCGGTGTCAGGGTCTAACAATTGAAATCCTGTACCGTCCCAACCATTAAAATTTCCTGCTACATCAACAAAATCTATTGAAGAATCGAAAATTCCTAAAACTTGCTGATAGTTCATATTTACATTAAAAGTAACACTAATTAGTTCGGCTGGTTCTTCATCGTTAAACCAATGGTCAACTACATTTGTTCCTGTTACCATTGTATATTGACGATTATTAATAGTTTCCCAGTTTCCTGAATTAATTCTGAATTTATATTCATATAAAGAGTCAACATATAAATCTGCGAAAACAACCATATAAATGCTATCTCCAAAAAGATCAATCATTTCTGTTCCTGACCAGCCTTCGAATGAACCAGCAACATTAATTGTATCAACACCGGGAACAAAATTTCCAGAAGAAATTTGATAGCTCATATCTACATTAACTGTAAGATCTTCCTGAGTTGCAACAATATGTGGGTGAGAACCAACATATGTATATGTATTTTGATCAAAAACTATCCATTCTGAACTTGCAGCATCTGTTCCTGCAGCAGCATCCCAATCTGAATTTCCTGTTAAAATAGATGATTTTCTTATTAAAGTATGATCTTGTGTACCATTTGCAACTCCTGCAACTTCCCATCCTGAACCCGGATCCACAAAATCGTATCTTCCAATAATATCAATTATAACTGTATCTGTTGTAAATATTTTAACTAAAGCTCTTACATCATCACCATTAAAACCAACAATATATCCACTTGCATTATATGCTAATGTATCATCGGTAACAGATAAAATTACACTATCGGAGCTACTATTTGCAATTACCCAAACATCGCCATCGGCTAAGATTGTGCCTGCCGGGAAGTCATATTGGCCACTCCAGGCACTACCATTATAATTTGTAAGAATTGCATATTCGCTAAGGTCAACCGCTGCACCAGAGCCATTGTAAACTTCAATAGCTTTATTGTTGCTGCTTCCTTCTATGTATTCAGAGAAGAAAATATTGTCGTATTGAATTGGCATATCATCGTTATACCAGTAGTTCATAACATTTGCACCTGCAACAACTGTATATGTTCGGTTTGGTCCGCCAAAAGGAAATTCGAGAGTTAAATCGGACCAGCTACCATTAATTCTAAATTTCCATTCCATTTGAGAACCAATTACCATACTATCGATTGTGATTGTATATATAAGATCAGAATCCGGATCACTTAACATATAAGCTGTTCCGTCCCATCCGTTGAAATTCCCTGCAACATCAACAAAATCAACTGAAGGGTCGAAATTCCCAAGCGTTTGCCAGTAGCTCATATTTAAAACAAAGGCAACATTTGTATATAATGGAGCTGCTTCGTCGTTGAACATATGTGTTACTTCATTAGTACCAGAAATTATTGTGTATTGCCTGTTTGCAATAGTCTCCCAATTGCTTGAATTTATTCTGAATTTATATTCATATAAAGTATCAACATAAAGGTCTGCAATGACTACGCTATAAACACCATCGCTATCAATATCGGTTAATTCTGTTGCAGTCCATCCATTAAAAGAGCCTAATGTAAAAACAGTATCAACAAATGGGATAAAATTGCCAAGTGTAATTTGGTAGTTCATATCAACATTTATTGTAAAACTTTCTTGCGAAGTCAAAGTGTTAGGATGCGATCCAAGCCATGTAAATGTATTTTCGTCTAAAACAATCCATTCTGAAACTGAAGCAGCAACCCAATCGGTATTTCCATCAACAATTGAAGCATCGCGAACTAAAGTATGATTTGCAGTAGCGGAAGAAACTCCTGCAACATCCCAACCACTACCAGGATCATTATCAGGGTCGCCAATCAAATCAACAATAATTGTATCAACTCCATTCATGAAACATAAAGCACGGGCATCGTCGCCATTATGATGTACTGCACTTGGGTAAGAAAGAATTTCATCGGCTTCAGCATAATCAAACAAAGTGGTATCTGTAGAACTGTTAATAAGAACCCAAACATCGCCAACAGCAATAGTTGCACCTACCGGGAAATTATGGTAATAAGACCATCCGTTTCCATTAGAGGCTTGAGCAATGGCGAAATCATCAAGATTAACAATATCATTCGAGCCATTATATATTTCTAAGGCTTTATTGTTAGAGCTTCCTTCAATATATTCGGAAAAGAAAACACCAGTTGGCGTAGCAGGTGGTGGAGGCATTTCGTCAGTGTACCAATAGTCAACTACATTAGTACCACCACTTAGGACAGTATAGAAACGGTTCGAGCCACCAGGAAATTCTGAATTGTTCCAATCTCCGTTAATTCTGAATTTAAACTCCATGACATAAGCTTCTGCTATGCTGTCGATAGTTATTGTATAAATCAAATCGGTATCGAGGTCGGTAAGCATATAGCCGATTCCATCCCAACCATTGAAATTTCCTGCAACATCAACATAATCGGTCGATGGATTGAAAGCTCCAAGAGTTGACTGATAGCTCATATCTACATTAAATGTAACATTCGTAAGAACAGCTGGTGCTTCATCGTTGTATAAATGATCAACTACATTTGCACCGGCAAGGACAGTGTAAAAACGATTTCCAACTGATTCCCAGTTTGAACTATTAATTCTGAATTTATATTCAAGTACATCAGTTTCATTTACACCAGAAATATCAACAGTCCAGATATTATCTCCAACTGTATCTGTCATAGCAGTGCCACTCCATCCATTCATAGATCCTGCAATATCAACAAAATCCGATAGTGGATCGAAATTTCCGAGAGTAATTTGATAATTCATATCAACATTCATCGTTACTACTGGTGGCATGTATTCATAAATACGAATATTGTCGAATGCAATTTCTTCATCTCCGGAATTCATTTTTAGTCGGACACGAAAAACAAGGTTTGTTGCACCTGTATCTAAACTATAAGAGAAGGTCTGAAATGTAGAATTTAGAATAGTTCCGGTAAAATCGGCAGCACCATCTAAATCAGTATCTTCACGCATATCGCCATTTGTTGCATCTCCATTAACCCAATCGTGGCCATAAAAAGCTCCAAGTATTTCGAAAGTTCCCGAATTGTCTTTCTCATATTCAAAGATAAGATAATCAGGATCATCATACTTTGCTGTTTGTGGGGCTGCTAACATAATGGAAGCCATCAGATCAGAATATCCAGCGACATTCACAGAATTTAATGTTACTACACATTCGCCGGGCATACCATCAGCATCCGTATCTTCGGCTCCAATATAGTATGTTCCATCTTCTCCATCAAGATTTACCATTCCAAAATCGCCATCTTGTCCCCAAAGGAAATAATCGCCATACCCATCAGTTTGGAAATTTGGAGTGTGAGTAAAATTCAGAGTATCCTCAAAACTTTCTGTATAAACGCTTTGCGAATACAGAGTTCCTGCAAATAACAGGATTGTCAATAAAGATAAAAGTTTCTTTAAGTTAAATTTCCGTCTCATACTTTTAATTTTAATTAATAATAATTTGGTTACTAAATATTTAAAAAAAATGTCTTAATTCAATATTTCAAAGCTTTATTAGAAAACAAAACCTGAAATTTTTGAAAACGTTTTTTCAGCAAAATCAGGCAACATTTCAATCCAAAAAAGCGAAGCAAATTAAACAAATTTACTATTGTAAACAAATTATTTTTGTTGAAGTTTTTATCAATTGTTCTATGTTCTTTTATATGAGATTGTAAGAAGCAAATTTTATATTTGATTTAGACTAATTGAAACAGGAAATGGCTTTATTAAAAAACGGTTTTTATGAAAAAGACCTGACAGCCCAGATATCTATCAGGATTAAGCTGGCAGGTCTAATATTCAAATGATTAACTTTGATAAAGTAGGTGCTAAAATAGATTATTGTTTTAGCTAAAAATCGTTCAATTGTACACTGTACATTGCAAATCGTAATTTATTCCACATTCATAATTTTAGTATCAGAAAAATCAGAAGATTTTAATCTATAAAAATAAACTCCTGTCGGCAAATTTTTCCTTTCAAAAACAATAGTATGATTTCCGGAACTAAGGTTTTGCGAATGAATGGTTTTGATATTTTCACCAATCAGATTAAACAATTCTATTTCTACAAAAGCTTTTTCGGGAAGATAAAATCCTATTTCGGTTGTTTCTGAAAACGGATTTGGATTGTTTTGAAAAAGCTTTGTAATTGATAATTGATAATTGATAATTGATAATTTTTCGACAACTGAGATTTTATTTGTTTTATAAAATTCATCGCCTTCAAGCCAGGAATCTACATGTAGGTTTTGCTCTTTGCCATTTGCCATTAGTACAATGCTAAACATGCTATTTTCTTTCATTCCGTCAATTTTCTGCGAATATTCATCATTTCCCCAAATGGAAATTGCAAGGTTTTTTCCGGTAAAAACACCTGAACCAACCAATAATCCATCAGAGTTATAAACTCCTATTTCTGAACCAATTGGAGGTTCTGTTTCCCATGTGATTTTTGGAATGCCGAGGGTCATGTTGGAGCCAGTGTTTATTGTTGTTTTGAAATATTTGGGCTTAGGAATTTGGATATTTGATTTTGAAATATTTGTTGAATTTGGGGGATAAGTTAAAGTTGCTGCATTGTTCATTTTTGTATGGTAGCCCTGTCCCGGTAGCATGTCGCCAATCAAATTTACACCCCATGCTGGCCAGTATATCTGTCCTTGATAATCTTTTATCAATTCAATATCAGAGACAATTGCTTGCATCATTGTTTCGATAGATGCTGGTGATTGACGCAAATAGGCAATCATATTCCAACCTGCACCGAGACCTATTGGTGTCTGCTCCGGAATAACCATTATACCTGTAACAATAAGTGTATCTGTTTGACTCATCCTAACCTGATAAGCTTCTCCAATTGTATGGTTTCCGATATTATTAAACCAGAATTCAGGCCAATATACACTTCCGTAATTATCTTTAATAATGTTAACGTTTAATACTATATCGGCAAATACACTATCCAGCAAAGATTCAAATGGATCAATATATGTTGAAATCATATTCCAACCTTCCAATAAAACTACTTCATGGCTTGAACTTGCAGTAATACTTGCTATACCGGACATCCCGTTTGTTGCAAAATAACCTTGATTTGGAAAGCCAGATTCGTATGTTGCAACTGCAGGATATTCCATCCCTAAGGTTGTACTAAAAAGCTTCCAGGTAAAAGCTTCACCATCATAAAAGCCATCTTTGTAAGTTGTATATGAATCATGAAACCAAGCAGATAGTGCAGTATTTGTACCATCATAAATCTGATATCCACCACAAGCCAACTCTCCATTATCATCGACATAGAAAACTCCCATATAATCTCCAATCTGAATAGGATTTCCTCCAATTGTAATATTGGCAGTTGTAGGTATCAATATTGAATGGCTAATACTTGATATAGAATAAGTCCAATTAAATGAACCACTTTCATAAGTTAATGATAATAAACCGCTAATGCCGTTGACAGCAAAATGTGAAGTATTTGGCCAGCTAATCAAATCAAACTCAGCGACCATATCATAAGTTATATTTTCTGAAGCGTCAAATATCTTCCATTGAAATTCTTCTCCAACATCAAATCCGTCTTTAAAGGAAGTTTGCGTATCATCACCCCATGCAACCATTGCATCATTGTTGTTTTGCCATTGTAAGTAGCCTGCACACGCCAGAACACCCGCTGATTCGTAAAAAACACCTATATAATCGCCTGCATCAATTTGAACACCATTAATGGTCATTGGAATTGTATTAGGGATTAATACTGTATGATTTGTGCCTGAAATATTAAAAGACCATCCCGGATCATAAGTAATAATTGTATCCAAGACTTCAATATAATTAGGCATAAAAAGTGTATCTGTATTAAGAAGGTTCAATACGATTAAAGAAACTGAATAATTCCCGGGACTTTGATATATATGGTTTGGGTTTTGGTCTGTCGATGAAAAACCATCCCCGAAATCCCAATACCAACTTATCGGGTTTCCAATGGACATATCTGTAAAATCAACTTCTAATGGAACATCTCCTACAGTAACATTTGCTGTAAAATTAGCAATTATTGTATCTGAATTTTGTCCATTGATATTGAACTTAGATGCCATAATAATTTCTTTATTATTATTATTTTGAACAAATGCCACAATATGAGCATTAGACATATCAATCTCTGATGGGACAAACCAGGAAAAATCCAAATTAATACTTTGGAATGCAGTATATCCATTTACATCGCTACCATCTTCATCTGGAAACATCATACGCATCACATCAGGGAAAAAAGTTTCACCGGAGATGCCCGGAGCAACAGTATAATTCATATCTTCAACCAAAATAATATGTGCGGTATAATCTCCGCCAATGAAGTCAATATACGGCGTTAATGTAAGATCAATATTTAGGCTATCAGAACTTTGCTCATAATCTATTGTACCTGAAAAATTTGCAAAACCTGGTCTGTTATATTCATTATCAATGGCTTGCTGTGTTACAACTACGGGATTCCCTTGAACCTGATTACCTGCGATAATACAAGATGGGACTCCAATAAGCCCATAATATCCTACTCTGGCATCAGCTAATCCATATGCATTATTAAAATCGTACATAGGATCGCTTCCCGGCCAACTTGTTTGATATTGTATATGAGCAACCCTGTCAATATTCACAGGATCTCTGATTATATTTCTCATTGCAGAATCCTGTGAAACGCAAATACCACATGAGGCTTGTGTCCAATGCTCTATCAATACCATCCTATTTGAAATACTATCAAGTACATTAATAACAAAGGACATTGTATCATTATATGGGTTTTGATCAGCATAGCCGTTCGGGTTTGCAAATCCAACTGTTAAATTGTAAATCCCGGCATATTGGAGATTCAGAGGTAATATATATTGGACTGTATCAATTCCTAAAAACGGAATATTTAAATTGGAGGCTACAAATGAACTTGTTGCACCTGAATTGATTGAATAGAACATTTCAACATTTGAAATATTTGTTATTCCTTCATTTACTAAAACAGCTTTTAAATCATAACTTCCTACGGTTAAAAAATCTTCTAGTAAAATTTCCTGAATTGAGATATCATAATCTAATGGTTCATAAATTCTTACATTATCCAAAGCAAAACCATACAACCAACCTCCGCCATCATAATAATGCCAGGCTATCATAACATTTGATAAACCTGCATATTGAGATAAATTGATTTGGTATTTTTCCCAGTTTGATGCAGTGCCGGGCAGAATATCCAAATCCACCCATGACATTCCTCCACTTGTAGAAATTCTAAGAGTTGCCAATTCTGATGCTCCACTATAGGTTGCAGCCAAATAGTAATAGTCAAATTCAAGAACTACTGAAGAGGCACTTGAAAAATCAAAGCAATTTGTTTTCAAAAAATCATTACTCTTGTCACAATTACATCCATCGTCGTTAGTACAAGCAAAAGTAGTGTGAGTAGGAATTCCAAAATATAAACTACTCATAGAAGCAGAATCTCCTACCAACCACCCACCATCAGTTGCATTAGTTTCTTGCGTCCAGGAGGACGGTAAAATTCCGGATTCAAAATCTTCAAAATATGGTAAGGTATTGCATGTATTAACCTCGACATTAAAATATACATGTTCTGTACAATAATTGTTATCGGTAACATAAACAGAATGTATTCCCTCCTGAAGAGTAGTTACATTTTGCGCGAATATATCCCATGCTAAAGGCCAGAAATAACTATATGGAGGAGCTCCTCCACTAACAAATATATTTATCGCTCCATCATTTGCTCCACTTGAAGAAACACCAACAATATCTCCTATAACTACTATTGGGTCAGGTTCTGTTATTGTACACGAAGTTTGAACTATAGACAATGATGCATCTGTTACAGTAAGACCATAATTCCCGGCACTTAGGCTATCTATAGCCGGTATTGTACTACCATTTGACCACAGATATGAGTATGGTGGGATTCCACCAGTTACAAGTGCTTGTATATTTCCATCATTTCCCCCATTGCAGGATATATCAGATTTCTGAAAACCTACCGTAAGTTGAGGTGGAATAATACCCCAAACACAGCTGATCAGTACATCAGTAAAAATATATTTCGTTCTGTTAGGATTACCTGTCCATTCTCCATTGTCCCAGGAAGAACCTCTGAAAAACTTAAATTCAATATTTCCTGTGTCCAATTCAAGAGTAATCGAATATATACCATCAGAATTATTATCGCTTAATATCAAATTTGGATTTGAACCCGGTTCATCCCATGCAGATACAGGAGGTAAATCTCCGGCAAGGAAGAATGTATCGGTGGCAGGATTAAAATTAGGAACGAAATTTACATTAACTTCAAATGTTACCGTAGCAGTTGAAGATGGAGTCTCTTGAGGTAAACGGATATTATCGATATTCAAGTAGAAATTATCTGAACAATCATAATGTCTGAATGCAATATATATATCCATCCCGGCATAGGATGACAAATCGTAGGCATAATATTGCCAAGATATTGATGAAAGTAATTCTGTATGTAAAGTATCTGTAAAATCAGAAATAGAATTACCTGTTGTTGAAACTATGACTGAGTATTTTTCTGACGGCCATAGTGGATCCTGAGGTTTAACCCACCAGGAAACAGAATCTCCGCTCACAACAGATAGTTGATATGTAATTAGCCAATTGTCTGGTGTTAATAGAACTGAATTTGCCGCATCCCAAGATGCAGAAACAGCACAATAGCTTCCTTCCTGAACACTAAAACCTGATGGAGATTGTTCCCATCCAAATCCGTCACCGTCACTATCAACTGTTGTCCAGCCATTTGGCGGAAAACTATTTTCAAAGCTTTCACCAACTATCACATTTGAGTTTCTATTAACAGTAGCTAATCTTTTGGTTGGGTCGCTATTTGAATAAGATTGCAAATCTATTGTCCCGCTTTGATTCTTATAAATTTGGGTAGCCATTTGTTTAGTTTCCGGCAAATTTAAGCATTGCTTTGTTTGCCCGTGAGAAATTAAAGTTAAGCTAAGTAAAAAGTAAATAAAGTAGCATTTTTTCATAATCACAAATTTTAAATTATTTTTAATTAATAAATCACTCTTTTTAAAATATCAGTAGGTTCCTTTTTTATATTTTGAGTTATTAATTGGTTGTAATAAGAAATTTTGGCACACTCTTCCTGAATTTTACTGATATAAATATAAAGTTTCGACTTAATCATTATTCTCACTTTATCCATACTAAAACCAATACTGTGTAAAAGTATAAATTATTTCTTCTTTTCAAAAATATTGGCTATAATAAATTACCATGAATTGAATATGAGATAAGATTACAATTTCCCAAATAGTTAATCCATATTCATAAAAATCTGTAATGAAAAAGACCTGACAATACAATAGATAGCTATCGTTACTGTCAGGTCATATATTCAAAAGAAGAACTTGTAAAAGTTTAAAACCTAGACAAAGTTGGTATTAAAAAATTATTTAATATTCATAATTTTAGTATCAGAAAAATCAGAAGATTTTAATCTATAAAAATAAACTCCCGCCGATAAATTTTTCCTATCAAAAACAATAGTATGATTTCCGGAAGCATGGTTTTGCGAACAAATAGTTTTGATTTTTTCACCAATCAGATTAAACAATTCTATTTCTACAAAAGCTTTTTCGGGAAGGTAAAAACATATTTCTGTTATTTCTGAAAACGGATTTGGATTGTTTTGAAAAAGCTTTGTAATTGATAACTGACAATTGATAATTGATAATTTTTCGGCAACAGATATTTTGTTTGTTTTATAAAATTCATCGCCTTCAAGCCAGGAATCTACATGCAGGTTTTGCTCTTGGCCATTTGCCATTAGTACAATGCTAAACTTGCTATTTTCTTTCATTCCGTCAATTTTCTGCGAATATTCATCGTTTCCCCAAATTGAAATTGCAAGGTTTTTTCCGGTAAAAACAGATGAACCAACCAATAATCCATCAGAGTTATAAACTCCTATTTCTGAACCAATTGGAGGTTCTGTTTCCCAAACTGTTTTTGGAATGCCGAGAGTCATATTTGAGCCTGTATTTTTCACTCCTTTGAAATAAATAGGTTTTGAAATTTGGATATTTGATTTTGATAAATTTGCTGAATTTGCCGGATAAGTGAGAGATGCTGCATTGTTCATTTTTATTTGGTAGCCTTCGCCGGGATTCATGTTTCCAATTAAATTAACTCCATATATTGGCCAATAAGTTTGCCCTAAATAGTTTTTCACAATTTCGATATCACCAACTATATTACTCATCATTTCTATTATTGAAGCGGGAGTTTTTCTTAAATACGAAATAAATGACCATCCAAAAGGAATATTGCATATAGTATTTTCCGGTTGAACAGACAAACCTTCAATGGTCAAGATATCAGGGTTGACCATTTTAACTTGATAACCTTCGCAAATGGAAATATTACCTATTAAATTTACATTATATATTGGCCAATAAGTTTATCCTAAATAATTTTTCACAATCTCTACGTTTGAAACAATTTCATTAAAAATAGAATCAATTGATGAATCGAATGGATTGATATAAGTTGAGAATAAACTCCAACCTAAAGGAAGCGATATTTCCTGCGATTCGCTTGCAGTTAATGAGCTTATCCCGCTCAAACCATTTACAGCAAAAAAGCCTTGATCTGTCATAGGAGGAACCGGCATATATGTTGCATTTGCAATATATTCGACATTTTCGGAAGCATCCCAAATTTTCCATTTAAATTCTTCCCCCACAATGAAACCATCGTTTCCAATATCTTCGCCCCATGCTGTAATTGTTGTGCTTGCACCATCCCAAATTTGATAGCCACCACATGCTAATATTCCCAAAGAATCATAAAATACCCCAATATAATCTCCCGACTCAATTTGAATTCCATTTATTGTAATTGGTGTTGCTTCTTGAATTAGGATTGTGTGGTTTGTAGAAGTAATAGTAGATGACCAATCTGGGAAATTCAAGTTAGTCGGTTCAGTAATTTCAATACTTGTATCAGCAACACAGCCATTTCCATCGGTAATTTGTACTGCATAAAAACCAGCTGGTCGATCAGATAGAGTGTCATTTATACAAATAGTTGTGCCTCCTGAAACCCACTGATTGCCCTCTTGCCAATGGAAAGTAAAAGGAGGAGTTCCACTGACTGATAATTGTATTTCCCCGTCATTTCCACCATAGTAGCTTACGTCTGTGACAGAAATTACAATATCAATTATGTCTAAATTAACCATACCTGAAGCAACAGCATTGCACATATTTACATCTGTAACTAAAACTGTATAAGTTTGACCTACTGCAAGATTGCTTATATCTTGAGTAATTTCGCCTGTATTCCAAAAGTATGAATATGGTGAGGTTCCGCCTGATACTGATAAATCTATACTACCTGTTGAATTGCA
>JABHKC010000118.1 GCA_018692315.1 Bacteroidota bacterium
ATTACTGAAGGACTGAACATTAGGCGTTGATGTGAATTTAAAACATACTTGAGGCTGTGAAGCAGTGGCTGAGCTAAAAGTTACGTTTAAGGGAACTGAGACAAAGAAGTTATCTCGAAACTTCTTTTGCTTAATGAACCGCTAAGTACAAGACCCGTACGATTAGTGGTACTTCGGCAGGCTCAGCAGAGCTGTGAGAGGTGCACTGGTGGCTATTTTGCCATCAGCCGCCTACTCGATTAGCAAAAGTTATTTTTCACTATCATAGGGTTTCATAGTCCATAAAATATTGATGATTTTCCATTTTTCATCAAACTTTGCCAATTGCAAATAGTCCACTATCTCATAGGAATCTACTTTTAATGTGGCAATATCACCATAAATATCTAAAATGGTAACAGTGTCATTTTGTTTCTCCTTTGGTGTATGTTTCCCATATCCAGCAATCACATATTGCATCATCATATTGTAGGATAAGTCAGAAATAATGTCGTTTCCTGTGTCCTTATATTTTTGAATCATTCTTTTAACCAGTTCAGGGTGAAGAGCTTTGCTCATTTTTGTAGAGTCTCCTTCATACCACCCTTGATTATACAAGCTTACTGTTTCAAGCACCTCTAATGAATCTTGTTTGGTTTGAGCATTCAGCGATGTAGAAAAAAAGGCTGAAAGTAATATTGTGATCATGATTAATTTCTTCACTCTTGTCCTTTTAAGATTTTTTCAATTTCTAAAATACGTTTATTTGTTGGATCTAATTGCATAGCAGTTTGTAAATAATTAGTTGCTTGCTTCCTCTTGTTTAATTGTTGATTTACAAATGCCAACTCAGCGTATGTTTCTCCACGTCCTCTGTTAATATCGAGGCTTTTCATCAAATTATTTTCAGCAGATTGGAAGTCTTCGATTTTTAGTTGTGCTTTTGCCAACAAGAAAAAGACATCTGGCAAAGATATCTCATAAGGATCGGGAAAAGGCTCCATTTTAATAGTAATTTCAAAATTCATGATTGCTTTGGTATATTCAGCCATCTCAGTATAATAGTACCCTAAAAATCGATACATTTTGGCATCAAATTTTTTATCATGCTTCAATGATAGTAGGATTTCAGTAGCCTTTCTTTTGTTTTCACCTTCCAGAAAAAAGTCATAGCTTAATTCAAGGTGAGCTTGTAAGTTGGTTGGGAAAAGCTGTGTTACTTGGGAATGAAGTTCCTTTGCATTTTTAAAATCAGATTTTTCTCTATACAATATTCCCAACTCAATGAGTAACTCAGAGTTGTACGGATATTTTGCAAGAGCATTTTCCAGAATTGTTAGGGCATCTTCATCAGAATTCGTGTACCACGACTTAACAATCAAGCCCTGAACAATATGTTTTTGATAAGACTCTTGATGCAGCAACGATTCAATGAATTTGTACAGATCGAGATCCTTCTTATAAAGTTCTTGCCTGGTGTTGTTTGTTGTATTGGATTGACCGGGCAATTTTTGCTCAGACAGGTACGCTTCAACGCCTTGTGCAAAGTACTCCTGCATATTCATATCAGCATACCAATCAAGAGTGTGCTTTTCTATTCTTGATTTGGTATATAAACGCATTATTTCAGTATTCTGTTCATAAGTGAACAACCATTGAATCAGGTGTCCAAATTCGTGAAAAGCTACGTTAAACATTCCATAAGCCACTTTATTCTGTTGAAGCTTGTTACTATTCATGTGATAACCACCTTGCCCTTTGATGTCATCAGCTAATCTGAAGTCAACAGCCCTTGTACCTCTTTTGTCAGCTAAATGAGGACATTCAAACATCAAATGGTGGAAATCCATAAAATAAACTGTCGCATCTGAATGAGCAAGTGCTTCCAAAAAACCACTAAATGGAGCAGTGTTAATTCTTATGATTTTTTGAAGGCCACTATCGCATTTGTGGTAGTTGATGAAAACATCCTCCAAAAATGGGTTTGTGGCTGGGGCTTGTTTCTTTTCATATTCACCCAGAAATTTCTTCATTAGAATATTATGTTCATACTCAAGTTGGTTCAGGGATTCAGCAATAAAATAGTGTGCCAAACCATAGTTTGGTTTTAATTCTAAAATTTTAAAAGCGCATTTAATTGTCTTTCGATAATTACCCACATGAAATTCACAAGCTGCATTTAGTTTCAAGCTTTGTAAACTGTTGCTGTTTTCTGAGCAACGATTTGAGATAAGCACATGGGCAGATTCGAATTGGTTTATAGTGAGTAGACTGTCAACTTTTATAAGTGTTTTATCTGATAAGGGTTTATCATCGTTGTAATTGCTTGGGGAATACCCTCTTCCCAAATAGTGATGGGCCTTTTTATTATATGGATTTATCTCAATAGCTTTGTTAAAATATTTCGCACCTTCTATAATGTCATACCTAAGAGCTGCATAATAAAAGCCTTTTCTTGCATAGGCTTCCGCATTAAGAGAATCGCACTCAATTGCTTTGTTCAAGCTTGTGATGACTCCTTCACTGTTTCTGATTTCAAGCAATACTTTTGAATAATTTACCCATGAAATACTGTGTTTTGAATCAATCTTAATCGCCTTTTTCATTAGCTCAAGTGATCTTTCCACCTGATCGTTGTCCAATGCAATCAATGCTCTACCATTGATTGCAGCAATATTTGTAGAATCTCTTTTCAATACTGCCGCATATAAGCTATCAGCTTTCTCAAAATCCATTATAAAATGTGACCAATCAGCAATTAGAATTTGTGCTTGAATATTGTTTTGATTTTGTTCTTCTATGATTTTTATCTTTTCTTCCAACTCGAAAAAGTGGTAGCTCAATTTTAACTTTTGTATTTGTTTTTCAACGTCATCCATGCTTTTTTGCGCATGACATGAACTGAGTATAAATGAGAAAGTAATTAAAACTATTGGTTTAATATTCATTCTATTTTTTCTTGTTCTAATTTTTGCTAACATCTGTGTAAGAGGAAACTTCCTCTTATTTTTTTATTAGTTGGGTAACTATTATTTCCATTTTCACGGGAATATGGTGAACTTTTGTTAAATAATGTAATCAATTGGTTTTTTAAAGTTTCTAAATTTATTCTTGCAAACATGTGTATATTTCTGTTGTTTAGATTGGTTCATACTCTAATATTGTTTGACTTTGCTATACATTAATTTAAATTAAAAATACCATTGCAAAAATAAAAGAATTCTGTAAGCTCGCAAAGTATTTTTGTCTTTTCCCCTTTAATTCCGGAGAGATATGCCATCAGAACATCAACTCAAATTTTCTTTTGCTTGATGAACCGCTAAGTTCAGCCTGTCCCGATTTCTTATCGGGAAGACTCGTACGCTTAGTGGTACTTCGGCAGGCTTAGCAGAGCTATTAGAGGTGTACAGGAGGTCTTTTGACCATCAGCCGCCTACTCGATTATGGGCTGGCTTTATTTTTCAATTTCTCTTACTATTGTTTATTGCCAACTGTTATCCACTCAAAAACATAGGTAGTATCATCAAAAACTTGTTTTTCTATATACTCTAGTCTTAATTTTTTATTAATAATATCTAATTCTCCAGACCCATAATAAACTGCAGTATATTTTACATTATATCCGCCAGGAGAATTATAATCAATCTGAAATGATTGTTCATCAAAATATATAAATTTATCATTTACATATCCCTCCACTTTCCCATACCTTGTGACTCCATTTATTATGACATTGGACTGACCTTTCAATGATTCTGTTATATTAAAGCTAGCTGTAGACATGCCACCCCATGAATTAGTTTCTACTCCTATATAATTACCCAAATAATCAGCTCTTGTAATTGTTTTTACCTCATCATCTTTTTTACAGGAAAGAGTACTCATCAATATGACTACTAAAACTATCAGAAATGCATTTATGTTTAAGGTTTTCTGAGAGCCACCACATAAATCAACACATCTTTTTATTAATATTTTCAGGAAGCGATTCAATTTTAGTTTGCTCACTATTATTCTCACTAACTACTTTTTATCATAATCGAATTCCGTTTATCTGCAAATATAAGATATATACGGAATAGATTGTTCCGTATATATCCATATACAGGAAATAAACGGAACAGTTTTACATTTTATTAAAATGGCAATCATTAAACAACTGTCCGAATTTTGGGGAGTATTATAGTAGAAGAATTGTCTGAAATATTAGAGAAAAAATCTCAAATTAGGAAAACTACATATAGCAAAAGTCCTACACAATAGATACACTGGCTTGACCTTAGTTCAATCCTGATTTTTCATTGGGGAATCAGTAGTTTTTGTGTGTTTTATTTTCTTGGGTGTTGAACAAAACCCAAACCAGCTAATTCAGAAATAATCTCGTAAGCTCATCTTTATTCATTTAATATGTAAAGATGAAGAAAAAAAATGAATCCCGATGAAAAATCAGGATTGGACAAAATGCAAAAAAGACTTTTTACCGGAAAACAAGCCGGAAACTCCATCTCTTACCGAAATCTCCAAATTATTAAAAATATATATGAGCTAAATCCTTCACATTAAGCTCGCTGGCTTGACCTTAGT
This sequence comes from Bacteroidota bacterium, assembly GCA_018692315.1. Taxonomy (NCBI): domain Bacteria; kingdom Pseudomonadati; phylum Bacteroidota; species Bacteroidota bacterium. The sequence goes on from JABHKC010000118.1 coordinate 4,564, forward strand.
TCAATTCTGATTTTTTATCAGGACTAAGCACGGTTCAGTATTTTCTTGTTGTTTTAGTATTCTTAGATGTTGTGGACATTTTTTTAGCCTAATTCGAATGAAGTAATTCCATAAACTTTATGAATATTAATTTGAGGAGGTTGTCCATAATACATCCTAGCGCATTCAAATATATATTTTGCATTAAATCTTTTTACAATTTGAACAGCTTCTTGATTTATCATTGGAATATCAATATAAACTGGTTTTCCAATTGCAGAATTTAAACAGGCTTTATATAATTCTTCTGCAACTTTTTTATTATCTGAGAATAAAGGACCTATCTTAAATCCGTTTGAAACTTTTCTAGCAATGATAAATCCTCTTAATTTATTTCCTTCTACATATTTAAAAGTTATGTTTCCAGGAAGATTAATCCATGGTTTTAAAAACTTGGGTCTTAAAAAGCCAAAACATTGTTTGTCGTATTTTGAAATTTCATGGAAGTCTCTATCTTTTATTACAAAAACATTAGGATCAAGATTAAATTTCATTCCTGTTTTTTCATATCGTTCATCTTTAAACTCAATTTTAAATCCTCCTTTTTCATAGAAAGATTGCATCTCAACAACACCATCCATCCCAATTGAAGCATTGTTATTTAGCCTATCAATTAATAGATTAAGTCGATGATGCCAAAGTTTTCTGCCAATTCCATATGTTCTAAATTCAGGTTTAACAATAAAAAGTCCCATGAACCCAAATTCTTTATTATAAGAAACAATTGCTCCTCCAGCAATTAATGCTCCACTGAAATATATGCCATAAAAACCATTAGTATCTGTTGACCAATACACATCTGCATCAAGAGGTCCAGGATTCCATCCTTCATTTTCAGCCCATTCTACTAATATTTTTAATCCCTTTAGGTCTAATTTCCTAAATTCTAAATCTTCTAAGTTTATCATCAGTATTATTTAATTGACTAAAAATGGCTACAACATTCTGAATATAAGTCGTTTGGTGTTTCGACGCTCCAATTTTTCAATTTACTACCATGTCTATTTATTGCTATCATCTTCCGAAAGCTTTCGGGATAGTACTATTTGCCAAATGCACTATTTTGTGTTGAACTAAATCCAAGCCAGCTAATTCAGTATTTATCTCGTAAGATCATCTTTATGAATTTATTAAAAGAAGTAAAGATAGCGAAAAAAATGAATTGTCTGTAAAAGAATAGTCTGAAATATTGAACAAAATGGAAAAATGGCTTTTAGTGAGCAATCATTACTGAAAATCGCCAAATGGAAATAATCACTATCAATATTAACCTGAAAGTTAGAAGACAAACCGGAAATTCTGCCTCTCTCCAAAATTCCCGATTTTTCATCAGGACTAAGCACGGTTCAGTATTTTCTTGTTGTTTTTATATTCTTAGAGGGTGTTGCTCTGTTATTCTTTCGTTCCAACTATTTTTTCTTCAAGATAAATAAATTGGAATTCAATGGTTCCATCATCTTTTTCAAAAAACATAAATTTTGAATCCCAATCCTCCGCAAAAAATTCATTTTTACTTTTAGCATAAATAGGATGACCATTTCCATTTTCAAATTTGAAATACAGGTCTCCATCTTTAATTGAAATTGTCCACTTCTCTCCATCCATTAGATAAGTTCCTGCATACTTTCTTAATATTCCACTTTCTATTTTTAATTTTTTAATTTCAGCAAGAGGTTTTCCAATAGCATAAGCAGTAATCTTTTTTGCAAGGTTTACAGTTGGATTACAACTACAATTTGATAATATCACTGTTAGTATTTTAGAAGAAGGAACGAACCAAACACTTGATAAAAAGCCATTAATTCCTCCTTCGTGAGAAATTATTTTTTCATTTTGCAGAGTATCAATAAACCATCCATATCCATAATTAGAATAAGTGCCATCGTTCAATTGAAAAGGTTTATGTGCTTTGTCTAAGTTAGTCTTTGTAACAATTTTATAGCTAAATAATGCTTTATACCATTTATTCAAATCCTCGGTAGTTGATAGTAAATTTCCGCCTGAGAAAGGAATAGACATATCGATGTAGGACGCATTTACAATTCCAATTCCAATTGGACTATTTTCATAACCTGACACCCTATTCTCAATTAATGTAAAATTGTTATCAGCTTGCGTATTACTCATTTCGGCAACATCCAATAAGTTTGTTTTAATGTATTTGTCATATTTTAATCCACTTACTTTCTCAATAATTAATCCCAATAAATGATATCCTGAATTATTATAACTAAACTTTTCCCCTGGATCGAATTCCAAAGGAAAGTCTTTGAAGTAATTGACAAGAGAATCGGGATGGGAGCCATTCTTCATTAGCTGTTTAAAAAACACATCTAATTCTGTTATTTCCTTTATTCCTGATGTATGAGTTAATAAGTGTTCAATAGTAATTGTTTTATTTTTAACTGGAAATTCCGGTAAATATTTTTGAATGCTATCTGACAAATTCAATAGACCTTCTTCTTGTAATTTTAAAATCCCTATCGCAGTAAATTGCTTAGTTACAGAACCTATTCTAAATTTGCTATACTTATTAGCCGAGTATGAAAGTTCTATGTTAGAATTTCCTTTGATTTTAGTGTATTCAGGGATGAAATTATCTGAAATCAAAACGCTTACTGCTGGACCATTGTCAAACTTTGCACCTATGATGGAATCTATTTTGCCTTGGTAACTTTGTCCAAAACTGAGTATTGGAATTAAAAATATATATGATAATATTCTATTCATTTTTTGTTTTTCTAATTATGATCAACTTTAGTGTATGTTCTATTGAACTAAACCCAAACCAGCTAATTCGGTAATATTCTTATTAGAACGTCTTTATTAATTTATTAAAAGCTGTAAAGATGGAGAAAAAAATGAATTTACGGTAAAAGCATTGTCTGAAATATTAGGCAAAATCAGAAAATGCTTTTGGTGAGCAATCATTCCGAGCAAGAAAACAAGAAAAGTATTGCAAAAATCTATTAAATAGCCACAATTGAAAGGGGCTACCACATCCTTTTTTCAAATATTCAAAAAATCCCGGAGAGATATGCCATCAGAGAATCAACTCAAATTTTCTTTTGCTTAATGAGCCGCTAAGTACAAGACCTGTATCCCGATTTTCGGGATTGAGAGAGGTGCACCGGAGGTCATTTGACCATCAGTACCTACTCGATTATGGTGTCGTTATTTATTTCCATGCATTATTAATCAGTTCAATAATTGAGATCAGTTCTTTCCAATTGTTTATATTAAAACTAGATTTATCAAATTCTTTCGCTTTTTTCCTAAACAACTTTTGTATTTCTTCTTTTTTAAGAATTACCCCTTGATATTTATCAATTGAATCCATATATCCTGTCCATTGGATTGGAATAAATTCTCCATTTTCAATTAAGCAATCTTGTCCTAAATACATTTCTATACTTCCTGCCAATCCATTAATATCCATACTTTCAATTCCTGTTGGTCCGATAGTTGGGTAGTTTTTAGCCCATTCAATTTCTGGATATTGCAAAACCTTAATATTATCTGGCAATTTTACTTTTTTTAAGTTTTTAATTTCTTTCTTTGCTGCAGAGTCATTATCAAAAAGAGCAATGATGAGATTTTTAATCCCTGACCCTACAAATGATTTGATAGTATGAACAAGTCTTGAAGCATTAGCTTCATATCTTGAATTCTCAAAGTCCATAAAGTGATAATAACCATCTAAATGCGGAAAGAAATAATTTATACAGATTTTCAAAAATTCAGTATCGATTTTCCCTTCCGTTAAAACAATAATTTTTTCAGTATTAATAAGTTGTTTTGGCTTCTCACTTATCCATCCTCCTTCAATAATATTTGTAAGATTGTATTCAATTTTGCTATCAGAATCAACCACAGAAAGAATTGACCATAAGCCTAACTCAATTGATTGATATTCAATAAAAAGTTCATTTTCATGGAGGTAATCATCGAAATCATTATAATTATTTTCATAACGCTTCTCTTTAGATTCAATGATACTCTTTATTTTACTCAAATATAATTCGAAAGAAATCTTTTTATCTGAAGTGAAGACATATAGATCGTCTTCTCTAATTTTTTGCAAAGCATGTTCAAAGTCAAGTTTGGCTTTTTTGTAGGAAACACCAAATAACTCTAATCTTTCCAAGCAGATTTTGGCAGTGGAATAGAATGATTTAACAAGTTCGATTTCTTTTTCGTTCGAATAAGCATCTCCCCAAGTTATTTTATTTCGCTCATTTAAAGGTCTTTCAAATTCATGATAATCTGACTTCAAGAAGATAAGATTAACTACATCCTGGTAATAACTGTTCTTTATTGAAAAAACAGGATAATCAGATATGTATAATTCAGAAAATGAACCCATTGTTATTTCTTATTTTAATCTGGACTAATGTCAACCTATATTATTTATAATCATTTTTTTATTAAATCCAACATCTTCTGGTTTGAGTTCAAATTTAGCAATATTTTTTTTATTCTTGACACTAATTTCAATTTTCTTTTTTTGTCAAGAAACAGATATTCTTTGGGTGGACTATATGGAACTTTTTTCATTATCATTGTCCAGATTATAACACCAAGTTTTCTAACAATTGCACTTGCTATTGAACTATATCCAAACCAGCTAATTCGGCAAAAAATTCGTAAGATCTATGCTCATAGTTTTGTCTTTTCGACATAGTTACTGTTTTATCAGGTTATACAAAATAAAATCATACATATCAGCTTCTTCTTTAAGATGTTTTTTAAAACTACCAGTAGCACCATAATGTCCTGCTCCTTTTTCTACTCTAAGTAAAATAGGATTTTTCTGTGCAGCCCTATTTTGAAGTTTTGCTACAAATTTATAAGAATGTAATGGTGGTACTCTGTCATCATTTTCTGATGTCATTATCAAAGTAGCCGGATAATCAATATTATTTTTAATATTATGTAATGGACTATAAGAAAGCAAATTGATAAATCCAATAGAATCGTGAATACTCCCATATTCATCCCCATGATAATGGCCTATTGTAAATTTTTCAAACCTTAACATATCTAAAGGTGCAACAACAGGTACTGCTACTTTAAATAATTCTGGCCTTTGGGTAATTGCGACTCCAACTACTAGTCCGCCATTTGATGCTCCAGTAATTGCAAGCTTATCTGGGCTTGTATAATTGTTATCTATTAGAAATTCTGCTGCTGCAATAAAATCATCAAATGAGTTCTGTTTATTTTTTCCTCTACCTTTCTTGGCCCATTCTTTTCCATTATCACCACCACCTCTAATATTAGCAAAAACAAATATTCCTCCTTTCTTTAAAAAATGTACTATTCCAGGATTAAATGCTGGAGTTACAATACTTCCGAAACCACCATAAGCTTTTAATAATATAGGATTTTTGTTTGAAAGGTTTAATTCTTTACTGTATATCATAAACATTGGAACTTTTGTACCATCGAATGATTCATATTCTAGTTCTTTTGTTTCGAATTGTGTATAATCAAAATTCACAATTGTAGTACTATAAGGTTTTATTTCAAAAGTTTCAGTATCAAGCACATATACTGTTTTAGGTTGAGTATAACCTGAATAAGAAAATAATAACTTTTTGTCAGTTTTTTCACCATTAAATCCACTTGATGCAAACCCAAAAGGCAATTGCATTGTATGAAGTATATTTCCTTGATAATCAAAAAATACAATTCGTTGTTTTCTATTTGCCTGATATACGGCAATTATTTTATCCTTTAACAATTTAACTTTTAATAATAATGCAGATTCATATTCAGGAATTATAATTTTCCATTTTCTAGGATCAGACGGTTCTATTTTGACAATCATGCCATTGTTATTATCTTTCGAAGAAGTCGCAATTAAATCATCTCCTTTGTTATCTATAATATTCAAGTTTTCATTACTACTTAATTTAATTAATAGAGGTCTAAGTGCTGGTAATTCAGCATTATAATCAATGTAAAAAATATTTATTACTCCTTTCTTTTCATCAGCCTCTTTTAAAATCAGAAATCTCTCATCTGATGTTGTAAAGACTGAAAATCGAGCTTCAGGATTGTTTGTACGTTTAAATATAAGTTTGTCGTGGCTTTGATTATAACCAATTTCATGATAATATATTTCTTGTCCTAAAGTTTTGTCTATTCCTTGTTCCGGAAACCTAGAATAGTAGAAACCGTTATTCTTCCATGCTATATTTGAAAATTTTATGTTTTTTAAATGATCATTGCCATGATTTCTTGTTTTTAGATTAACAATCTTTATTTCTCCCCAATCACTACCATTTCTACTAAATTGATAAGCTAATAATTCAGAATCCATTGAAACAGAATATCCTTTAAGTAATATATTATCCTTTGAAGAAATGAAATTGGGATCAACAAGAATCTTAGGATCATCCTTTAAGAATTCCTGACTAAAGAGAGCAGGAACGCTAAAATTGTTATAATATGCATATTTAAAATAATAGTCGCCTTGTTTTATTGGATTATCATATTTTGTATAAGAATATCGGTCTATTGCAATATTCGAATTACACTTCTTTGCTGCTTTTCTTAATATCTTATTTGTTAAAGAGTTTTGTTGATCAATCCATGCTTTAGTTTTCTCATTATTAATTTTTTCTAAACTTCTATATTCATCAATAATTATTTCACTATAAAAGGTGTCAATAACAGCTTGCTTATTAATCAAAGGATAGTCAAGAGATTGGCTCATAATTGTGATTGGAATACCTATTATCAGAATTAAAATTATTCTTTTCATGTTTATGCTTATTATTAACTTTTGATAATATTAATACTTATTCACCATTCTTTTCAATCACAAGAACTATTTTATTAAAATCGAAAGTTTTTATTTTTTGTATTAATAATGTCATCAACTTGTTTTTTAAATTTTTAATGAATTCAATATTGAATTAAATCCAAACCAACTAATTCAGTAATAATCTCGTAAGATCATCTTTATTAATTTATTAAAAGATGTAAAGATGGAAAAAAAAATGAATTTACTGTACAAGAATTGTCTGAAATATTGTAAAAAAAATACAATGGAAATTCAGCCTTTATCCAAAATACTCAAATAGTTAAAACTGCATAAAAGGAAAGACCTACCTAATGAAACCGCTAACTTGGGTTTAGTTCAACAACGAATATAAGAACTACTGAGCCCGGCTCAGTAGTTTTACGCTGTTTTTATATTCTTGGGTGTTACATGCTGGGTTTTAATTTATCATTGCTCACACAACTGTATTTCATGCATTTACACTATTTAGGAAAGTTTTCAAAGTTTAATTTACTTATATTCTACTAATTTATAGAAAGAAAAATAAATAAACAATACTGTAATAAGCATTGAGAAAAAAGTTTACTGTTTACAAAGTAGAACACATGAATAAAATCATAAAAAGACGAACAATCTTATAGATGTAAATCTTTTATAGTACATTCATTTTTTTAAATGATTATTTTGTTTTAGTAATTATTGTAGTTGTTGCGCCTACAAACTTACCATCTTTATAATAGCAAATTGAATCTTTTTTCGAGCTTAGTTTATATACAATCACCTTGTCATATATTTCAGCCCCTCCTTCTGTTTCTTGATGTTTAATTATTTTTTCATAATACACAACTTTTTTTGTAGAACAACAAACTACTGAAAAACAAACTACAAAAAAACTCCCCAGCAGAAAATAAAATCGTTTCATAATAAAAGTTTTAAATATTCATAAAATGTATCAAAAAAATATCAAATCAAAAAATTATTTATTCATAAATGCAAAAATAAAAACAATAACATTATCTAGTCTTTCATTCTCTTCTACTCCTTGCAGGTAACTAACTAATATACGCACCCAAGTGCCCAATATTTGAAATATTGCTAATATGTAATTTATATTTAGTTAGTTTAAAATCAGATATTTGAATGTTTTGTTTCATGAAAGTCGGTTGCATAAATTTATTTTTTGGCTAATTTACGAAAAATCTACGAATAAATTTAGCCTTCGATAAAAATCAATATTGTGGAAATATGCTTAAGATTCAATTAATTGATAAAATAATTGGGGCAAGATGTCTTTTATCTCCAACAGGATCCTGAGCAATAATATCCTCAAACAAAATATTTTGTCCTCTATTGGAAGTCATTATTTGTTTAATCATTTCTTCAGTGAATTTTTCATTTGTTGCCTTAAAATGATGAACATTAAAGCCTCTTTGTATGGTCATAATAAACGAAACTATCTTGAAAGATAAATCATATTCGAAATCGTCCGGCATTTTTGCAATAACTCCTCCGGCTGCAATTAGAAGTTCTTTATCGATGAAGCCTTTATTTTTATTTGCAACTAAAGCTGTAGGGTTGGGAAGTTTTTTTACACGAAATCTCTGAACTCCCATTTCTTTGTACACTCCATTAATTAAAGCCGACACACTAATTGTAACTTGCCTGTATCCGGGCAAAACTTCTGCAATCCAGTCATTATTCCATGAACTTTGTTTTAAAGTTCCGAATGATATTTTTGGTAATAGATTTTCGGTGGGAATGCCCGGAACAGAAATCGAAACACTATTTTCTACACCAATATATAATACATTCATTTTGGTAGCCGAAACGGTTAATGATGGACTTGCTACAATATATTCATCGGAAAAATGGTAATTATTTATTTCTCCGTTTTTGTTTTTAACTCTTACTATTCCGGCATATTTGTGGGTACCTTCTGCAAGAGCAGGAAAATCTACGTATATTTTTCCTTGTGTGCACTCAAGCTTTGAAGCTTGCTCGATTTGAGATATTTTTAAAGAATCTATCCCCATTTTGAAATAGGCTTCAGGATTCTGACTTGTATCAAAAGCTGCTACTACAATTTCGGCTTTGTAGCTGTCTCCGGTGAAAATGTAATTGCTCTCAGAAATTACTCTTGCATTAACATTATCATAATGAAAGTCTTCTGCTCTTATTGTTTCATAAAGAGTTTTAACTATATCGAATTCGGTATTGTATATTTCTGTAATGATATTGTTAAGAATAACAATATCAGCCACCAAAATTGAATAATAAAAATTGTGCATTTCCCAATTTTCTATTTCTTTATCAGCATTATAATAAACTCCATCTGTTTCGAGCCCTAAACGGATTTTATGGTGATATTTTGGATCTAATAGTTCTAACATTTCTTGTTTGAACTTTATAATTTTTTCCTTTAACTCAATTGCTCTTCCTGCCGAGCCGTCTTCTGAATTTCCAATAAAATAATTGGTTGGAAAAGTATAATCATCTTTTTTCTCAATTGCTGTTAAATCTATAGACATTGCCGAGTCAATTGAGATTTCTTCAATTTTCGAAATTAAATCATATTTAAGATAATTAACATACTCTGTCATTTTTTGCGAAATTGAACGGGCTTTTTGGGCTTTAAGCCAGTATGAAGCAACTTCGTTTGTGTTTATATTGTAATCTTGCTCGAATGTTTTATATGTACTTTGGATTTTTTGTAAAAATAGATCATTGTTTTGTTCAACATTTTCGTTTACAACAATAAATGCTTTCAAAGTTTCTTTCGACACATTCAAAGCTAAAAGGGCTGTTAAAACTAAATACATCACTCCAATCATTTTTTGTCTGGGCGAGTTTGCATGTTGAGACATATTTTTAATTGATTAGTTTACAATTGCTTGTAGATTATATTGAATTTCTTATTTGCATAAAAATTTATTATAAAAACAGATTTGAATTTTATTATTATTGACTAATTGTATAGAGTAAATTTATTGCCGGGGTGCCTGATTTCAGTTGTTCAAATTCTTTAATGTCAACAGTATAAATAAGCTGATGACCAACTCTTGTTCCTATACCTGTATAGCAAGTGCCAATATTATCAATCAAAACTTGTGGTACATGCGACAATTTTATTTTGCCAATAGATATTCCATGCTTGCCGCGGCTTGAGCCAACATAGGGCATTGCTTTCACCATAATATTCACTCCATCGGGTATTGTTCCTGAAATTATTTGAACTGATATAGAACATGTAGGATCTGATTGTTTCACCAGTACTGAATAATTAATCCATTTCGTATCATCAATAAGAAAATTTGGAGACAGTCCGGCACGGTAAGAGGGTATAAAATTTAAAGATTTTAATCTTGTGCTAGACACCGAAATCAGGTTTTGTCCAAGAGTGATATTGGCTACTTGCAAAATCAAAAATGATATTAATAATATTAGGATTTTATTTTGTTTTGATTTCATCATTCTATTTTTTTAAATTTTTAAATGAATTCTGGAATTTTACTTTTCTCGATTTTTTCTTTATCATTACATTAATTACTTTTTCCTGCTTTGTTGATAAAGTTAGATTATAAGTGTCGGCAATAAGTTCGTATCCTTTTGGCAATCCTGTTTTATAAACTTGTACTATCCATGTTCCCGGTCGCAGATCTTCAAAACTAAATTCTCCATTTTGTTTAGTAATTACCCGGAAAGTTTCATTGTCTTTTTTTGCCTCAATAATTAAATTTTCAAGTTCTTCTTTAACCGACACATAATCATTGTTATTCTTGTTTATGTCTTCTTCAATAATAATTTTTCCTGTAATTCTTGCCGATTTGGTATAAGCAATTTCAAATTTGTTTTCTTGTCCTGAAACCACTTTTATTTTATACGGTCCTGGAGTTTCGGCTATAGAATTCAATCCAATTTCTGATTCGTTAATAAATAAATACCCTTCTCCGGCTTTAACAAGCGGAAACTTAAATCGTCCTTTTTTATCAGTAATTGCAATGTCTCCGCAATAGGTAATTACAATTCCTTCAATATTTTCAACACCATTATTAATTATCCGGCCTTTTATGCTCCCAATATTACCTTTTCTCGAAACAGGAACATTTATAGTATAGGTATATCTGATTAATATTTTTAACTCTTTGTTATTATAAGAGTTACGAATTAAATTGTAGTATGTAACTGCTGAGATATTATTTTTTGAATTTATTCTGTAATTAAAACTAAAATCAAGAATACTTCTGTCTTTATAGTACTCTTCTATCTGATAATTGCTCTGATATCTTGCTACAAGACTTACTTTCTCCCATTCTGTGTTTATTGCTCCACCATAATAAAAATCCTTTAAATCTTGAACTAAGAATCGCTGATTTGCATGATAATTCAGGAAGGCATCAAAAACGATTTTCTCAGTTATTTGATATTTAAGTGAAAATCGTGCTCTTGTAATATTTATTGATTCGCCTTCGTTTTTCTCAAGAAAATTCTTCGTCATCCCATATCCACCCGATAATCTTAACTCAAATTTATTTAGTCTGCTAGAAAAGTTTATTCTCGTTGTAGTTTCTTCAAAATCAAATAGTTTTGTCTCCAATCTATCTTGCGAACTTCGTTTAACAATGCTAAAACCAATGCTATGATTTTTATTGAATTTGAATCCTAAAGTAGATGTAATATTTTCTGTATATGGAGCATTTGAAAACATTGTATCTAATGCCATATTTGAGTAGTTTGAATTATAATTGAAGGATAAACTTGTTCGTTTTTTGATATTCATGTTTAAACCGCCGGCTAAGTTCCTGGTGTTTGAGAAATAGCCGGGAAACTTTTCGTTTGCTATTGTGAAATTAATGAAAGTTCTGAAAAATGAATAATTAGTTTTGAAATCTCCTTTATAGGCATTAGTATAATTGCCGTCAACAATGCCATTTGCAAATTCCGAATCAAGTGAAATCCATGAATATGGGCGTGCACTACCTGATATGCTTATCAAATGTGCAGATTTACCTTCGTCAAAATCTTTCACCAGATAACCAGCTGACAATTTGTACTTTGAAGCATAATTGTAACTAGAATAAATAGAAATTACTTTTTTTATGTGAGGGTAGAATCTGGGATAATTTAAAAATGTTCCTATTGAAAGTTTCCCGATATTTTGTTCTAATCTCACACCTCTTCCGGCTCTCGAAGATTCTGTCAGATCTGTCAAACAATAATTATCATCACCCAAAATAAGATTGTTTTTCACAGAAGTGAATTTCATCATATAGGAGTCATTTGTTCCCAAAACCGGCTCTCCTCTTCGGTTAGGACCACGAAACCGGAAGCCTAAGGTTCTTTTGTTTTTATTAGAAATTCTACCTTTTCCTGAAATATCAAACAAACCTATATAGCCTCTTTCTTCGAATTGATTGTGGCTTACTAATATGCCTGAAACTTTAATTGGAAGACGCTGAAATGGATCGAATTTTTTTTCATTAGAAGGTATCACATCATATATATGCGAAATGGTAGTTTGGGTTTCAGGTTCTTCAATAATCGTAGTTGTTAATATCACATTTTGTCTGATGTGATATTCAATTTTCTTTTTTGTTGAAACATATATATTGGTGAAAACAAACGAATCCGGAGCTAAGGAAAAAAATCTGGTTTCAACTTCAGCTTTATAAAATATTGCTTCAATATTGACATCAATATTTGACAAATTTTGTATCATGTATTTAATCCTGAAAGTATCACCGGCAAAGACATTTATTGGGGGGTCAATTTTTTGCACAAAGATTTCGTATTTTGCAGGAACAAAAATAGGGATATTTAGTGTTTCTATTTTGTTATTTTCAGACTTATCAAAAGCTTCAATAGTAATAGTATATGTGCCTTCATGAGTAGTTCCCGGAATATGAAAACTAAGAATTTTATTTGTTTTGCTATTTTTTTTTGTTAAAACATATTTGTAATTCATAATTTGATTCCAGCCTTTAGGCATACTAATTTTTAGCAATATTTCTTTATCAGAGATTGAATTATTAATTAGTTGAATTACAATATTTGAAGTAGTTCCTGGTTTAATTTCTAATTTTGTTTCATTAAGTAGAGATACGTCAATTCCGTCGATACCGGCATAAGCAGTACACGAAATTAAAATAGACATTATTGTAACTAATAGTTTCCTCATCATTCAAGTTCTGATAAATGAAGATGGTTGTATTCATCATTTTGGAGATAGATATTTGTTAAGTAAATTAAATAAACAATTAGAAGTAAAGTGTATATTCAATTCCAAAAACATCATCGTCTTTACCTGCTGCAATAATTATTGCCTGGTAAGTTTTGTTTCCTTCAATACCTTCAAGATCTACACGAAATCTTGTTGATGTTGTGGGAAATATACCCTTTCTACCAGCCTCAATTTTTTTCATCGAAACTCCATTTTCATCATAAAGTTCTAATGAAACCTCAGGTGAAATATAATGATCTCCTGAATTTATAATATCAATAGCAAGAAATATTTTGCCACCTTCATTAATAATTGTTGGTTCCATGAATTGTAACTCCCCTAATCCTTTGTCTCCAATTTCGGTAACAATTTGAATGGCATACCTGGTAATGGTATTTATGTTCAGTTTTCCTTCCTCATTAGGATCGATTGGATTAACGCCTTCAACCATTAGTACACTCCAATAGGTTCCGGATATAGTGTCATTTTTTGGGATGGATACTTCGTATTGAATAAACTGTGTCTCTTTCGCATTAACAATAGTTGTTTTAGGGCTATATTGTATCCAGTTGGCATTTGATCGATTATGGGTAACCGGTGGGTCATAAAGAGTATAATCTTCATAATTATACAATAAATCGGTTTGATAAACTCTAACTTCTTGAGCATAATCCCCACTATTTTGAATTTTAATCCGCCCCTTGTAAATATCTCCGGAGTTACCAGTTTTAACATGCTTTAGTTTTCCGACAACCTCAATGGAGGCATGTAAAACAACTGGAATAAGAGTTAGATAAAATAATATTACAAAACGGTAAATAGTTCTCATATTTTTAAGTTTTTTATACAACATCTAAAAATACTCTCTATCTGTCATGTTACAAAAAACCTATAAAGATTTAATATATCTTAAAACAGATATTTGAGCATGTTTTATCTTTCTGCTAAATATCCAATATTTATTATGATATGATATTTAATGTTATGCTTCTTTGGTTTTTCATATTAAGATTTTCATTGAATAACGAAAATAATCGTAAAAAAAGGAGGAAATCACAAATCATAATACAATATGAATAGTTGGATTTTCCTCCATTTTAAAAACTAAAACTCTCTCAATCTTGTAAAATTATTGATCTTCGGTAATTGTTAATACAACTGTAGCTGTTCCTGCTGCTACTTCAACAATAGTTCCATAATCTCCTACTGCACCCGAATCCCAATCATAGGTCAATGTGTATCCATCAGTAGCCGAAACTCCAGTAAAACAACTTCCAATACCGGTTACTATATCAACTGCAGGGTCAGAATTAACTAAAGAAACAGCAGTCTCACCCGTGCCTAAAGTGCCTCCTGAGTTTCCTCCTGAAGGAGCTACTGCACTTACAGATAGGGCTGTTCCTGTAGGAACACCTGTTACGGTGGCTGTAATTTTTCGTGTTAATCCTGATGCAACTATAGAAGATATCTGAACATAAGCTGTTCCTTGCCCACCAGAAATGGCCTCACCGGCAGTTGTGGTAGTAAGTTCTAATGTAACATCTGTAGTTGTCGCTAAAAGCGCAATTGCAGGAATTCCCATTGTTAAAGTATTGTTACCTGTAGCAGTTTGAGCTCGCAAATTACTTGCACAGATAATTGCTACTAAAAGTAGACTTAATAGTAATTTTTTCATATCATTTCCAGTTTTAATTAATACTAAATTCAAAAAAAAGTTTCAAATCAATCGGTAAAAGTATTTTGATAATTGAGTCAAAACAATAGGCAATCTGATGAAATTTGAGAACAATTTTCTGATTTTAAGTTCAGAAATACTGACTCGACATCTAAGCAATTGAATAAGTTCTATTAGGAAGCTTTATTTTTTAGTTATTGCAAAGAAATATATTAGCAATATTTTGAATATCAGTAGATTATGGAATTGTTGTTAATAATGCAAACAATGGTAGATTATAAAATTCTAGTATCCATTATTGTTCGACTGAGTCAAAGTTAGGTAAACAGTAACTGAGGTGCCTGAATTCGCCTCGAGCAAACCAAAATTTGCTGTTGGATTATCAAGCGACCAGGTATATGTAAGTTGATAGCCATCTGTTGAACCTGTTCCGGTATAGCAACTTCCAATATTGGTAATTATGTTTTGATCAGTTGATGTAAGAGTGATTGGAGAAACAACAGCATCTCCAAGATTACCTGCACTATTAGTAAGTGTCGCATCTGTAGGAAGTATGCTTAAAGTAGTTCCCGGAGGCACTGTCCCAACTATTTTCGCTTTTATTTCGCGATGAGTATTGCCAGGTACTACTGAGGTAATTTTTATCCACATGTCGGAATTTGAAACACTCGCTGCAACAGATTCGCCAGCTATTGAAGTTGTTAATGTTAATGTAACAGGAGCATGATCTGTGTCAATTAATGAGATTTCCGGCATTTGTAAAACAACAGCATCTCCGGCAGTAATCTGATCTGGCAATTGAGCCAAAATCCTTGTACTAATCAATGACAATGTTAGTGAAATGCCAACAAATATTCTCAATTTACTTATCATCTTTAATTCTATTGTTACATCTTCATTACAAATATTGAAAAAAATAATCGGGTAAAATTATATGTGTCAGGTTAAAAATGAAATAAGCAAAATGCTGATTTTGCGGTGTAGATTGCTGATTTTATTATCAAAAACCCTGACAAAATTAAGATTCAAGTTTAAGATTTAGCTAAATATTATGAAAATGAAACAATGAGAAGATTTCTCAAATGTATTTTTTTGTACTTATTAGTTTGACGATAATATTGTGTATGTCAAAGAAACAGTATTTTGTCTTTCAATTTCATTGTATCTGCATTCTTCATCTACAATCCAGGTATAAATAAGTTGATGACCTTTTTGTGTGCCTTTACCTGTATAGCAAGAACCTATTGTTGAAATAATATTTTGAGGTATTTCAGAAAGGATTATCTCATTTGTAGGTGTTCCAACATTTCCTGCCCCTCTGCCTGCATCAGCTCTGGCAATGAGTTTAATACTAGTTGATTCAGCTAAGTTTTCAGAGCTAATGTTTACAGTAATTTTATTGGAAGTTCCGCATGCGATAATTGAGGAATAGTTAATCCAACTGTTGCTGGTAGATTCAGGTGTGATTACTACATTAGATTGAGCAGGAGATGAAAATGAAACTGGACTTTCTGTAGCAATATTGAGAATTGCTATTGCTGGGATTGTTAAACCGACAGAATTAGTTGAATAATTATTCTGTGCAATATTGTCATTGCTTGAAATTAAAAATAAAAAAATAAAAACTATCAGTTTGTCTTTACTCATCTCAATACTATTCAAATTACATTCACAAGCAAAAATACAAATTAATATTGATATTTGTTGTTAAAAATTTTATCAAATATCAATTTAAGTTGATTAAATGATCAAATATTTAGATTAAAATTTGCTTTACAAAGAGTTTGACGGTAGTTTGATTGGGTGTCCAAAATATATATTGTTCAGAAACAGGCTCGAAAGTCAGCGACAAGAAATTATTAGCACATAAAATCTTTTCTTAGAGTGAGATTATTCCGTTTTTAAGAGCATATTTAACAATGTCGGTAGTAGTTTTTAGTTTTAGCTTTTCAAGTATGTTTTGTTTATGTGTGCCAATTGTTTTTACGCTAACGAATAACATTTCAGAAATTTCACGTGTTTGTTTACCTTCTGCAATTAGTTTTAGAACTTCTGATTCTCGTGCTGTAAGTACTTGATTTTTGTCTTGTATTGCTTCATCTATTCCGATATAATCATCTATAAGAATTTCAGTTATAGTTCCACTTAAGTATTTTTTTCCTGAACAAACTGTTGTAATTGCGTCTATCAATTGCTGGTAGCTGCAATTTTTAAATAAGTATCCCATCGCTCCTGCCTCCAACATTCCTTTAATATAGGTTTTTTCAGCATGCATTGATAATGCAATAATTTTTATTTCCGGATTATTTTTTTGTAAATATTTTGTAGCTTCAACACCGTTCATTACTGGCATTCCTATATCCATCAACACAACATCGGGATTACATTTCTTTATTTTTTCAATTGCATCTTGCCCATTTTCAGCATGACAAACAATTTCAATGCTTGAAGTATCTGACAATAAATTTGCTAATCCTTGTCGGAAAAGCTGATGATCGTCAACTATTAGTACTTTTACAGCCATAATTTAATCTATTTTTCAGGAATTGTTATACTTATTTTTGTGCCTTTTCCATTTTTTGATTTTATAGAAATTGATCCATCAATTGAATCTAAACGTTCCTTAACACTAAATAAACCAAAACCTGTTTCTGTTTGATTGTAATTTAATGATTGATAATCAAATCCTTTTCCATTGTCAAATATCAAAATATGAAAGCTTTTTTGTTCATTTTTTACTTCCATCACAATGAGGTCAGAGTCTGCATGTTTTATAATATTTGTAAGTAATTCACAAATAATTCGATAAAGTAATATTTTTATATAATCATTTATGTTTGAAAAATCTACACTGCTTTTAAATGAAGTTTCTATTTCATATTCTTTTTCAATTTGTTCTAACTTCCATTTAATAGCAGGAATCAATCCTAATTCATATAAAATTGGAGGACTAAGATCGTAGGTTAATAATCTGGATTTAGAAATAGCCTCATTAACAAATTCTAATGTTTGGGCAATGGTTTTATTTACTGAAGTTTCCTCAATTTTCCTCCCAAATTATAGATAGCTGGCTATCAGGGATTTTGGGTTTAGTTTTATAAATTAGCCCATATTTATTATCAAA
>JABHKC010000119.1 GCA_018692315.1 Bacteroidota bacterium
ATCCAACTCCAGATGTAGGAGCCGATACTTCAATTTGCGAAAGCGATTTTGTAGAATTAAATTCCGGTTCTTTTGATAGTTATCTTTGGTCAACCGGTGAAACAACGCAATCCATTTTAGTATATACTACTGGAAATTATGGAATTACTGTAATTGATGCAAATGGTTGCGAAAGTTCCGATGCTATTTTTGTAACTGTTGATGATTTGCCAATTGTTGATTTAGGTTCAGATGTTTCAATTTGCGAAGGGGAAAATCATACTTTGGATGCTGGAAATTTCGGTTCAGAATTTTTATGGAGTACTGGTGAAACAACCCAATCAATTGATATTTCAGAAACAGGGCTTTATTCAGCTTCAGTTACAAATGTTGTTGGGTGTTTTGCAGAAGATATATTTCTTCTTATTGTTAATCAAAATCCGACTCCAGATTTAGGAGCCGATACTTCAATTTGCGAAGGCGATTTTGTAGAATTAAATTCCGGTTCTTTTGATAATTATCTTTGGTCAACCGGTGAAACAACGCAATCCATTTTAGTATATACTACTGGAAATTATGGAATTACTGTAATTGATGCAAATGGTTGCGAAAGTTCCGATGCTATTTTTGTAACTGTTGATGATTTGCCGATATTAAATTTAGGTCAGGATGCTTCAATTTGTGATGGTGCATCAATCGTTTTGGATGCAGAAAATTCAGGTTCAACATACATTTGGAGCACAGGCGATACTTCTCAAACAATCACAATAAACCAAACCGGACTTTATTCAGTAACAGTAACAAACATTTCAGCTTGCACTGCGGAAGATGATTTTATGTTGATAGTTAATCAACTACCTACGCCCGATTTAGGTTCTGATGTATCAATTTGTGATGGCGAATTTGTCATACTTGATCCTGGTTCTTTTGAAAATTATTTGTGGTCAGATGGTAATACAACTCAATCAATTTCTGTTGATTTAGCTGGAACATATTCCGTTACCGTAAGCGACGTAAATGGTTGCCAAAATTCAGATACAATTGAAGTTACTATTGATGATTTACCTATTGTTAATTTAGGTTCAGATGCTTCGATTTGTGAAGGAGGGAGTATTCTCTTAGATGCAGAAAATTACGGTTCTCAATTTTTATGGAATACTGGCGAAACAACGCAAAATATTGAAACTTCTTTGGCCGGCACTTATTTTGTATCCGTATCGGATGCTAATGGTTGTGAGAATTTTGATTTTATAAATATTTCAATAAATCCTTTACCGTCAATAGATTTAGGAAATGATTGGTCTATTTGTGAAGAGGAATCTATTGAAATTAGTGCAAATGGTTATTTTTGCGAGTATTTATGGAATACAGATGAAACTACATCTTCAATTTTAGTCAATACAGCAGGATTATTTTCTATTACTGTTACCGATGAAAACTCATGTATAAATTCAGACTATATAGATATTCAAGTAAATGTTGCAAAAGATACTGTATTATTATTTGAAGATTTTTCCAATGGCATACCTTGGCAATGGTCAGTCATTGATTTTGATGGACTTGTACCTAATGTTCAAGTAATTACAAAAATAGATGATGCATGGACAATTTTTAATGACAATTCAAATAATGAAATTATAAGTACTTCATGGTTCGATCAACCAAATCAAGCAGATGATAGAATCATTACTCCAATCATTGACTTATCAGAATCCACAAATAATATAATAAGTTGGAAGGGAAGAGTTTTTGATAACAATTATCCCGATACTTTAGAAATATGGATGTCTGATAATATATTTTTATTGTCAAATTCATCTAACCTTATTAATGAAGCAATTCTATTATTCAAAGGTGCGCTGACAAATGACTATGACCCTGTCCCAATAGAACACAGTATTGAAACAGTCGATTATTCGTCAGTCTATTTCTTATTCAGAAACAACTCGACAGACCAATATATTTTATCTATTGATGATATAAAAATTGAAGGAAAAACAAATTGTTTGTATGAAATTCCAACCCAAAACGAACAAATTTTAGTTAAAGAAAATGATATTGATTTTAATGTATTTCCAAACCCTGCAAATAGTGGAATAACAATATTTTATAAGTCTGACAAAAAGCAAAATACTAATATTTCTATTTACGATATGCTCGGAAAGTGTTTGTATAATAAAAACAAACAAAATATTACAGAAATTAATGAACAAATAAATATTAGCAATTGGAAGCCCGGCATTTATTATATAACATTGTCAAATGATAAAAGATTTACAAAAAGATTGATTGTCTATTAGCGAAATCAATTGTTATAAATGTAATGGCCTTGGAAATCACAGGGCTATTTTTAAAACAATTTTTATTGCTTCTAAAAAGGAGCCATATCAACAAATCAACTATTCCCCAACTCAAACATTATCAATCTCAACCATATCAAATTCGTATAATTTGCAGGAACATTGGAAGCTTAGGGTGAATTTTTTGCTTGCAGATTTTGAAAGATTCTTCAAATGGGAATTCTACTATTGTTGGATTTGTAATTTTTCGTAGGATAGTATCATCAACAGTTTTCATATCGTTTTGCAAATTTCCAACTATCAAAAAATCGTATTTCCCTGAAAGGTAGGATTCTTGTTTCTGGAAAGTTATTTCTTTTTTTTGTCCGGCTTCGATAGTTTTATTAAATTGTTGGTTTACAAAATTATTGCCGAAATCGAGCGAGTATGAAACTGAAAAGTCTGATATTGATTTTAAACTTAGATTTTGAACTTCAACAACAACATCAAATGGTTTGGCTCCTGCATTGCTTTTTTTATTTGTATTTAGAAGTTTTGATTCAAGCAGGCCTCTAAACATCTCAAAATCAAGAATATCACTTATTCTTTCTAAGGGATTTCCAATATTGGATAGGTTTTGATAGGTTTCTTGTTCATCAAATAATCCTCTATTTCCTGTTGTCTTATATTTCTGAATAGCCATAATTGTAAATTTC
>JABHKC010000120.1 GCA_018692315.1 Bacteroidota bacterium
AAATTGAAAAATTGAACCATTGAACCATTGAACCATTGAACCATTGAACCATTGAACCATTGAACCATTGAACCATTGAACCATTGAACCATTGAACCATTGAACCATTGAACCATTGAACCATTGAAAAATTGAACCATTGATTAACTAAAAGCTATATTTCAGTTTCATATATCCCATTGAGTTATTTTTAAGCTGCCCAAAGCGACCTTCATCGTTTCCAATAAAAATATTTGAGCCGAGTAGGATTGAAAAACTATCGTCAAAATCATAAGTGATTTTTGGTCTGATTAGTGCATCTTCGTTAGTCAATCCGATGTAGGAAAACAATTCAAGGTGCAATGTTTCTCTGAATATATCATAGCGTGCCAAAAATGTTAAAGTATTTTGGTTTTTTTCGTTTAGCATATTTTCATCATAATCTAATATTGTCTCTTGAATAAATTGGGTACTAAATTTTATGTTTTTGATATTAAAATCCAACCCAATTAGATAATGTAGATAATCTTTTTGTACCAGTGCATCATTTGCAAGAGGGTCTTCTGTTTGAAAATATTTTCCATTGTAGTAAGCTCCTTCGCCACGCAAAATAATCCCCTTAATTTCTGTACTAAACGAACCTCCGCCCAAATTTAGACGATGATGTTTTGGAGTAATATATAAACTTGTCATTATTGGTGATGGCGGTATTGTTGTAGTATCCAAACCAAATTCTTTTTGAACGTGCATTGATGGATTGTCATCCCAAGTATATCCACCCATCAGTTCAAAATCAATTTTTGATGTTAATGCTGAATATTTCATAAACACTTCGCTGTTTTTTATTCTTGTTGAAATTTCAGATTGAGACCAGTCGAAGGTCGGATTTACTGGAAAATCAGGCTGAATATACCAAATTGAATTTGAAGGAGGTAGTTTTGTGGGTGTAAAGTTTGGCAACCAAATTACTTCAAAAGTATTATTTCCTTTATAATAATCGAATTTTACTGCATTTACGCCTGTTCTGATTTCATCAAAATCTGGCAACAAAAATTCCGTCAAATTTAATGGTGAAACAATATCGGTGATAAAAACACCGTCTGCTTTTCCCCAAACTATTTGTTGTTTACCTATGCGTATATCGAAATTATTGAAGTATAAATCAAGATAAAGTTCTCTTAATCGTAAATTTAAGCTATCTGTATTAAAACTATATAACATTGGATTTGCTTTGAAAGCAACCTTTTCACCCGATTTGGCAAAATTCAGATTTAGCGTATTTTGAAGAATTGAGAAATCACCGTTTTCAAATAAAACTCCTGTATAATTTCTTGCAAAACCAGAAATCTCAGGGTTTTGCGCTATTGTAAATTGACTTGCAATTACAATCATTATCAGTGTTAATCCTTTTGTTTTCATTTTCTACTATTTAATTTTTCAATGGTTCAATGGTACAATTATTCAATGGTTCAATTATTCAATATTGTATCTTTGTATCATTGTATAATTGTATCATTAATTTACAATCCTCTCATCATCATTCTTTCAGTAAATTTTGATGCAGAAACTCCTACATTTACTTTAACATCACTTAATACCATACTTGTTGTATGATTTTTCTGAACATTTTTCATTTCTGAATTTGTAACAATCCAAAATCCTGATATTTCTTCGTAAGATTTTATGTTTAAAATTTTCAGCAGTTCACCATCTTCGTCATAAAACTCTTTTTTTACGCCAATAAAGTTAGCTTTATTAATCCATGCTACAGTTTTTGAATACATATATTCTTCATCAATAGATTTAATTTCAACAACATAACATTCTTTGCCATCAAGTTTTTCTGTTCTTAAAAGTTTGTGTTTATCTGCTTCTAATTTTCTATCACCTAAATCATCATAGGTAAAATCAGAACCCATAAAATAGTCACTTTTGCTATCGCTTGAAATACGTTTGGTTTTTTTGAGTGCTGGTAGATAAATCCACTGATCATCAGATTTATCACTGTCATAACTCCAATTCATAAACGATGTATTTTTAACATCGGCAGGCGATTGAAAAAACATAATGCTTTTTTCAACATCACCAATATCTTTAGTGTATTGTTTGATTTTTCTGACTCTTTGTTTTCCTTGCTTGTTTGTAAGAGTCATTGTAAGCAATGAAGTTTGGTCATCGCCGGTTGCACGGTTGTAGGCTTTTTCTATAATTTGTGTTCCCGTTAATTGTGCATTTGCACTAAAACTTGCTGCAATTAATATTGCAATTACGATTGTTGTGATATTTAAATTTTTCATTGTTTTCTTTTTTTTAATTTTTAATATATGGTGTAATGGTGCAATTATTCAATGGTGCAATGATACAATGGTGCAATGGTGCAATGATACAATGATACAATGGTTACTGCTGTTTTTGTTTCATCGTATAGTTGAAAATTGTATAATTGTATAATTGTATAATTGAATCATTGTATAATTGAATAATTATTGACTAACTGTTTTTAAGATAGCTCCAAGTATTTTCTTTATTTCTTCGATATCTTCAAGTAAACTGTTTGCTAATTTTGGTTCAATATAACCACTGTCTTTAAACAAACGTAACCAATAATGTGTTTCTCTCGCTTCTTTGTATGCAATAAAAAACTTAGCCCTGAAATCTTTCTTTGAGATACCTCCGACAGCCTCTTCCGAATTTGCTCCTATTGATGTCCCGCTTCTAAGTATTTGTTTTGATAGAGTATATTCTTTCTTTTCATCAACTAAATATTTATATAATTTTAGGATACGCAAAGCAAAAGTGTATGACTTTGTAAGAATAATATTTTCTTCCATAATTTATAGTTTTTAATTAATTAAAAAAGTATTGATGCGATTATGCAATGATACAATTATTCAATGATCCAAAGATACAATATTGAATAATTGAACCATTGAATCATTGAATCATTTCTTCTTAAAATACAAATTTCCACCATATAAAAGCACCAACATAACAGTAAGTGTACCCACAAAACTTGTGAACATATTTAATGAAACTAAAGCTCCGAGCGCTCGGTTTGGAGGAAAGACAGAAAATAATAGAACCATAAAACCGGCAATTACTACTACGGCGTTAAATAATATTGCTCTGCCCGAATGTGCCATAGTTTTTTGTGCAGTAAGCATTTTGTTGCCTGTTTCTTTTGCATTTTTACGATATTGTTCCAAAAAATGTACAGCATAATCAATTCCGATGCCTATTGCAATACTTGATAATAAGGCAGTTGTGGTACTGAGTGGAATGTTTAAAAATCCCATAACTCCGAAACTTATTAATGCTGTAATAATTATTGGCACCGCACCTATTAGCCCTATTTTGATATTTTTGAACATCAACGAAAGTAAAATCACAATAATAATCAGAGAAAGTACTAAACTCATAATTTGTCCTTCGAGAATGAGGTCTGTAAAAACGAGACCTTTGTAGCCGCTTCCTGCATATTTTGTTGAAATACCAAGTTTTTTGAAGTCCTCATTGAAAGTTTCAATAACTGCAAGTGTTGAATTTATTGCTTTTGAATTATCGCTTTTTAGCTGAAATGTTACATTTAATTTTTCATAATCATAATCGACAACTTTGTTCAGATTTTCAGGATCGCCAGACATTTCATATAGCAATAAATATTGTGCAACCATTTCTTTGGTGTCCGGAATTACGTTAAATTCTTCTTTATCGGCATTCATAACCTTATTCATTCTATTAATATAATCGGTTAATGAAAACGAGTTTCCAACAATTTGCATATCATTCTCTACTTTGTTTTGCATTTTATCAACAAGTTTCAAAACTTCAGGATTTTTGAATGCATCTTTTTTATCTCCGGCATCAAGAATTAAATTTATTGTAGTTGTCCCGCCAAAGTTTTCGTTTATGAATTTGTCAGTTAATACAATATCACTGTCTTTTTCAAATTTTTCAAGAAAACTTGAATTAATCCACACTTTTTGCAGTCCAATTATAGAAGCAACTATTATTAAGGCTGTTACAATAATAGAAATACCTTTTCTCTTAATCATTGTATTGGCAAAACTGTATGCAAATCCTTGATTTTCGGAAGCCATATTTTTTATTTTTTTCACTTTAGGCAAACCGAAAATCATTATTCCACCAGGAATTATTACTAAAGACAATACCATAGCCATCAGCACTCCAAAGGCTGTAAAAATTCCGAAATATTTTATTGGATAAACTTGAGAAGTGAGTAATGAAATGAAACCTATTGCTGTTGTTACAGATGTCATTACTACCGGTTTCCACATATTTTTTATCATGTCGGCAGAAGCTTCCTTTTTTGTTGCCTCCGGATTTTTTCGCAAGAATAATTGCAAATGACTATAAAGATGAACTCCATCTGCAACACCAATTGCAATTAGCATTACAGGTATCATAGTAGAAACTGCATAAATAGGAATATTTAGCAAAGCCATTGCACCAAAAGCCCATAATGTACTGAAAAATACAACAAGCATTGTAAGTATAGTACTTTTAATACTGCGAAGCATAATAAATAACACCAAAGTAATTACAATCAATACAATAGGAACCATGTTTTTCATATCGGCCGGACCAAGTAATGCCATTGTTCCTTCCACAATTGGACGACCTGCTACATGAACTTTTATATTTTTGGTTTCAAAAGAGGCTGTAAGTTCAAGTATTTCATTATAAAACTCTTGAGAAAAAACATCGTCTTTAATTTCTGCAATTATAACAGTAACTTTTTCATTAGTTGAAACGAGTCTTCCGTAAACCATTTCATTGTTTTTTACGTTTTGCTGTAATTCATTCAGCCTTTCTTCCGATTTCGGAATACGCTTAAAAAATCGTTTAACGTCCATGCCTTCTTCATCGCCAATAATATTGTCTGCTGTATATAAAGAAGTTACATCGGCTTTTTCGATTTCATCTAACTTTTGCAACTTTTTGGTAAGTTGCTTCAAAGTATCAAGTGTTTCCGAATTATAAATTCCGTTTTGGTTTTCAATGGCAACGATAATTCCGTCATTTATACCAAACCAATCTTCAGCTTTGTCGCTATAAACAAATGCCGGATGATCTTGTGGCATGTATTTGTCAAGGTCAGTTTCCATTCTTGAATTTTGTTTCATAAAATAAAAGAAAACTGCACTTATTATTAATGTTATTACAAGCGTAATCCAAGGTATTTTCAATAATCTATTTAATAAATCTTCCATTTTTTATCTATGTTAATTAATATTCACTAACTATAATTTCCTAAATTATTCAGTTGTTCAATTATACAATTTAACAACTATACAATAAAACAATATACCATTGTATTATTGAAACATTGAATATTTAATGCAATTTTGTTTTTGCTGTTGGTTTGGGAGCTTTTACTACAAGAACTCTAACTATTTTATCTGAATTATTAGAAATACAATGCAGAATATCTTTGGGACTTTCAACAAGACAATTAGCTTCAACTGTTTGTTTTTCCTCGCCAACTAAAATCTCGGGTGTACCTTCGAGTACGAAAAAAAATACATCAACAGGTGTAATATGTGGTTTTAGGCTTTCACTCGGTTTCAATGTAATGTGTACTGCCTGAGCTGAATCATAATTGTATATCATTCTTGCATCCACTTTATGTGGAGTTTCCTTTATTGGAGTTTCGCTTACTTTTGTAATTTTCATAGTAATTTCTATTTTTTGATTAATAATTTTATTGATTTTAAAAGATGCTTGCCTTCATCTATTAAACTATAGGAATATCCTGAAAGCTGCCATTTTTTCACACAAAGTCGTACACTTCCCATTAATATCGTTGCAAGATATTCTGCTTCTATATCGCTGCGTAGTTCCTTGTTTTTTTGTCCGTTCATTATTATTCTCGTAAGTATCTTATCATTGTTTTTGATAATTTCCGAAATTTTTTCAATTAATATTGGTTCATTTCTAACCTGATTAATTCATAAACTTTTTTTTCATAAACGTTTCTACAATTTTCATGCTCAAATATATTAACATTGATGAGTTTTAGTTAATTTTTTTATTCAATTTTAAATTTTACCGAATTTTATTTTGAATGATTCT
>JABHKC010000121.1 GCA_018692315.1 Bacteroidota bacterium
TAGAATCATTCAAAATAAAATTCGGTAAAATTTAAAATTGAATAAAAAAATTAACTAAAACTCATCAATGTTAATATATTTGAGCATGAAAATTGTAGAAACGTTTATGAAAAAAAAGTTTATGAATTAATCAGGTTAAAATCATGTGAGGTTTTATTTCACGAATATTAGTTGGAATGTTTCGTAAAGTTTCCATTGGGGATTTCCCAACTTGAATTGAAGCTATCCCTGCACCAAAACCTATAAAAGTATATACTCCGGCTGTGTGTGCAAAAGCATGATCCCAGGGCAAAATCAAGAGAGTAATAAAATGTTCAGGAATTGTTAATAAAGATTTTGCCTGATAAATATTTGTGTAATAATTTAGGTGAGATAAAATAATTCCCTTTGAATCAGCAGTTGTCCCCGATGAATAACAAATATTTGCATAATCGTTTTCTTCAATTGATTGCCATCTTGAGATGAATTCTTCTATATTTTTTTGCAAGAACAAATCTCCTTTTTGGCAAATTTCTGAAAAAAGGATTTCGTTTTCGTTTAAATTTTCTTTTTCGTCAAGTAAGATTTTTTTTTCGAGGAGTGGCAGTTCGTCTTTTATCTCTACTAATTTTTTTTCTTGATTCCTCGAAATAATTAACATTCTGGCTTCGGAATGATTCAAACGGAATTTTATTTCTTGAGAATCGAGTTTTATTGACAATGGAACATTAACTGCTCCGGTATATAAAACACCTAGTTCGCTATAAATCCAGTCGTTTCTGCCCTCTGAAAGCAATGCTAATTTATCGCCTTTTTTTATTCCAAGTTCTAACAGTCCGGCTGCAAATTTATATACAGATTTTTTCGCATCGTTGAAATTTGTGGGTTCATATTTCTCCTCTTTTTTTTCCCACAGCAGGTTATTGTTTCCATATTTTCTAACACTATCCTCAAATAAATGGACTAAAGTTTTCATATCCAAAATTTTTATAGCATAAAGGTATCTTATTTTTTTGAAAATATGAAACTGATTTTATTGTATCTGTAAACTTTATAGTTGGCATAAATTCAGCTATTTATATTTATTAAAAAGTTTAGTGAAAT
This sequence comes from Bacteroidota bacterium, assembly GCA_018692315.1. Lineage (NCBI taxonomy): Bacteria > Pseudomonadati > Bacteroidota > Bacteroidota bacterium. The sequence goes on from JABHKC010000121.1 coordinate 1,084, forward strand.
TATTAACAATTATAAATTCGAAATTGAATAGGTAAAATGAGCTTTTAGAAATCTCATTTTATAATAATTTCCTTCATGTTTTTCAAGATATTTCATTATTTCTTTACAATCCTTAATCAAAAAAAACAGGAAGCTTTAAGAAAAAACCACAGCTTTTTTCAACTAATGAAAGAATTGTAAATTATTTTGCATTTTTTTATGCACATAATCAGACGTTTATAAAGTTTTCTGAAAAAAATCTAAAAAATCATGTAAGGTTTTTGTGCTTCTGGGTATTATATTATGAAGGGAAGAATGTAAAAAAAATGATTTATGAAAAGAAAAAATAAAAGTCCACCACAAAATGATTATGAATTTTTTATCTTTGTCATAAATAGAGACAAAACAAGTGAATGAAATTATTTTAAATTAATATTAAAAATTTTAGTTATGAAAAATTTTCTCTTTTTTTTAATTATTGTATGTATTTCCCCTTTTAGTTTGTTTTCACAAACAGGATATCCTTACACACAATCGGAGGTTGGTATTATAAATCAACCAAATACAAATTATACTATTAAATTAATAGATTTAGCAACGGCCGGTAATCCGGGAAGTGAATATCCTGTTACTATCAGAATTATAGAAGTTGATAGTGGTTTTGGTTATAAATTTAGCCATTTTCAATATAGTTACATTCCTTGGACAGGTCCAACATTTGTAACAACTGATATATTATGTGTTGATACTACCGGATATTTTGTTAATTGTAAAATATTAAATGATACAAAACCAAGTGATCCTTTATTATTTATTAGAACAATCAACAATTGTCTTCCTCTTGCAAATGGAAATAAAGTTGAAGTTTCAAGAGCATTCGATTCAACCATTCCTACTGATCCTTTTGTTTTTTTACCCTATAATATAAATGGATTTATTGGAAGTCAACTTGGGATATTGTCAGCCTTAGACATTACAGATGAATATATATATGTGGGAACTTGGAAGGGTCATATATATTCTGCTCCGTACGACAGAGATCAAATTGGAAATGCTTCATATCCACAATTAACATATTCAGTGCCATATAATGATTTTACAAGTACAGGTCATAATAGAAGGATCAATGATATTAGTCATACAGAAACTGATATTGTTGCAGTTGCCGATTCAAACTTAATTGTAACAGGAGGAATTGGAGGTTTGATGTCTGATCCTGGATTAGATGAATCAATAGGAGATCATCTTGCTGTTACTTATGTTCAAGACGAAACATTTATTGTTGCTGGTTCAGGATTATTTAGATATACTACAAATGGAGGTGTAAGTTATGATGATATTACTGTGATTGATACAAATGGTGATACCATTCCTATACCAGATAATTTAATTGATGTTGAAACGAATTATTATGGTTTTGAAGGCGGAAACGAAATATATTATCCTCCTCTTGGTGACGATAGAATGACTGTAACTGCTGTGTGTGGAAATGATAATATTTTGCAAACTATTGATGGCAATTTTGGAGTATTTTACGAAAATGATATAACAGGTATGTACCTTACAAAAATTGCACATACCGAAAACAATCTTTGTTTAATGAGCGGCAATGGTGGTGTTTTTGCAATGAAAGAAGAAATTGATATTTTTGATCTGGCTACCGGAAAAAATAAACGTTGCACATGGGTAAAATCAAATATGAACTGGCAAGATTTACTCACTTTTAATAGCATGGTACAAGGTGTAGATTACAATTCTATTGAACAATGGAATGGGACAAATTTTGTTGCAATAAATCTTGCAGGAAATTTTACTCCGGGCAAAGCTTATCAATTCGATATGATAAATCCAAAACTTTTTATTATAAAAGGCAGGCCTATTGAACCCACAAACTACGGACCTATAACTTTGACCTATCCTGAAGACTATTTTGTATATCCCCGACAAGTAAAAACTGAAATTGCTTCATATCTGCAAATCGTTTCAAATCCGGATATCGCAGGACTAAAGTATGAAGAAAATGGTGTAACTTATCAATTCAACTGGCCTCCGGGTACTTCTATTATGTATTTTGAGCCAAACAGAGTATATAAAGTTAAATTTCCAGGTACTGGACCCATAACTGTTCAGCGGCATAGAGGAAACGATGAGATTTTTTATTCGTATTTTAATAGTATTGTCAATCTTAGTAACAAAAGCACAGAAATGGTAAAATCTCAGCACTTCACTGTAGTTAATCCCGGAGATATGTTTACCTATGCAAATAACTTAATGAATTTTACTTATAGTTTTGATCCAGAGTGGGTTTGGGATATCTTTGCTTGCCGTGAAATTGAAATTGGAGATGAAATTGCAATTTTTGAAGCTGATACTTGCAGGCATGTTTATATTTTTAACAATATTGCATTAGGAGATTATATAAATTTTTCGCAACCAATGATTCTACCTGACTCAACTGTAAGTGAAGATTTTAATATCAGAGTTTTCTTAAATAGTACCGAAAAAGAATATAAAGCTAAAGTTGAACGAAAAATGGATGGCTATACTTTTGATTATATACAAGTTTATTATACTGGTATTGATTCGGTAACATACGAAATAGAAACAGAAGAAGATTCTTTGGTTCTTTATCAAAGCTATTGCGACTTTTTTGCTAATTGGTGGGAAGATAGTGTAACCATTTATAATGACACTTTTATGGTGAAAAATACTTACGATATGTTTGGGCAGGTTACTCAACAAGATCGTTTCACTCAAAGTTTCTACAATGTACATTTTATACCTGACACATCGGGAAGTAATCTTGTAAAAGCTTTAGAGCCTGAAATAAATATTTTTCCAAACCCAAGTACAGGAATTGTTTCTGTTGAATTAAATCAAAGCTTTGAAAATGTGCAGGTATACAATGCTGTGGGTCAGCAAATTTATTATCATCAGCTTTCTGCAGCAGAAAAACAATTTGAGATAGATTTATCGGCTTTTCAGGCAGGAGTTTATTTTGTAAAACTTGAAAACGACACTGAAAAAATCTCTAAGAAAATTTTTCTTTCTGAAGAATAATTATTATTCTAAAAGACCTGACAATCCCGATAGTTTTCGGGACTGACAGGTCTGATTCATAGTGATTTAACTTTCCAAAAGTTCGAAACTTTTGGAAAGTTTTTGCTACATATTTGTATATTATTATTTCAGAAATGAATTAGCAATTATCAATCCTGGATTATAAATTTTACATGTCCAAGAATATTTTCATTTTCACTAACTTGCAAAAGATAAAGCCCATTTATTAAGTTTTCTTTGTAAAAAACAAAAGTTGAAGGACTGGAATGATTATAACTTTTTACTTTTCGTCCTTTCGAATCGAAAATCAGAATCTGTAAATTTTTGTTTTTTTCGTAAGGAATATTGAGAATAGCAGTATTGGAAACTGGGTTTGGATATAATTTCAGATTTAAGAGAATATTGCTATATGTTTCAATATCAGTTGATTGAGAAATGTAATAGCTGCAAGAATCACCTTGTAAATTGAGTTGTAGAAATATATCATCAAAATAGCTGTCGTTGTCAGTACCAGTTATTCTTTGACCCATTATTATAAAGCTGACAGAGCGTGTTCCTGTTGGAATTGCCCATATTTTATTCATCAATGTCCAAGTGCTATTTGTTGTAGAACTTGTATCAGTCCCTAATATTAGCGAATCGTTGGTATCAAAAAATTGCACTGTAAAAGATGGAATATCAGAACCACCCCAGTTGGATAGATATGCACCATACTTCAAAATTACATTACCTGCATCTATTTCTGTAGAAAAATTATTAAGATCAACAGTTTGATGAGCTGCAGCAAACTCGTTTTCTATGCAAACTGCTCCCACAGCAAAATATTTTTGCCCGGTATGTGGCGAAATTCCATTGCATTCGCCATCTTCAAGAGATTCGAGTTCGCCATAATCAACTATCCAAAAACTTGTATCTTCTTCAGCACCGGGGTTTAGCAAAAGATTGTCGGTATAATTTGAACTCGAAGTTTGAAAACTTACGGGGTCTGACCATTCGCTCCACGCAAGACTTTTATCGCGATAGCGAACCCGCCAACAATAGCTTTGATTTGATTGTAATACTTCTACTTTTTCATCGCTCAAATCATCGCCAGCTTGCAAATCGTTTTCAAAATACCAATTCTCATTTTGTTTCCAACTTTCATATTCAGGACTTGTGAAATCCTTGCAATTATTTGCTATTTGCCAATGAGAAGCTCCATGTCCATCGCCATCAGTATCGATAAATTCATTTGCTTTCAGGAACACACAATCGGGGATTACTGTGTCGTTTTCTGTTGGGTACAAAGCTGTTGGTTTTGCAGGACTAATGTTATTTATTCGAATTTGAATACTGTCTTCAAGGGTATTATCTTTAATGATACTCTCATCGCCCAAACTGAATCGTTTTAACACAAATTTTGGATTGCTTCCGGCGTCAATCTCCAAAAGTACAAAACCGTATTCGTCTTGCGAGATAGTGAATTCATCATAATCATTTTGAGGATATTCTCCCCAGTAGTCAATATTTCCACCGGCAGTGGCTACGTTAACCCACAAATGATTGTGATCGCGAGATTGCCCTCGAGAATATCCGTGAGTGTGCCCAAAAAAATGTATGCTCGGTTTCCCTGAATTATCGGTAAAAGTTTCCATGAGCTGGATTACATCCCCTGTGTAACTGATTTCGCCTGGTAGCCATAATTCCGATTTATGTGGATGATGCAATTGAGCAAAAACAAAGTCGATGTTAGGGTCGGTGCTTGTAACATTTAGAACGCTGTCGAGCCAATCGAGTTGAATCTGCAAACGATATCCCGGATTAGAGTCCATGCCAATAATTCTAACATTTGATTCTACCCTTGTCCACCAATGTTCTTTATAAGTTGCTGAACCATTTTCCGGAAGATGAAAATATTTAAAAAAATAGTCGGTATTTGCTTCGTGATTTCCTAATACTGGATAAATAGGCACGAATCCAAACAAAGGATCGGCAGGATCGAAAAATGTATTTTTCCATTGAGCATAATTTGTTCCGGTAGAAACCAAATCGCCAGGAATTAATATCATGCTTAAGTTTTCGTTAATATCTGTACTAAATTGGTCTTCAAAATATTTGATTATTCCATCGTGTACTATGTCGTGGAACTTATCCGGATTTGCTGCATCTTGCTGCATATCGCTCATAGCAGCAATAGTAATTGATTTTTCGTCTGATTGTATTGCCGGAGTTAAAAAATTATATTCATCGGAAGAAAATGAATTGCCGACAATTTGATAATAGTATTTTGTATCCGGCTGAAGATTTGTAAGAATTGCAGTGTGTATTTGGGCTGTTCCAGAACTTTGTTCAGATGTACTGAAGGTAGTATCTCCAAAAGTAGTAGTTAAACCCCAAATAACATAACTAGAATCCAGCACATCAGTCTCCCACATTACAACAATTGATTCTGGTTCAGCATGTTGTAAATATGGTTTCACAATAAGTTGTTGAGCTACTGTAGAAAGACTAAAAATAAGTGTTAAACATACAGCAAATAAATAATAATGTGTTTTCATAATTTACATATTTGAAATTTTATTAGTCATTTTTTTCTATCAAAAAATAGCAAGTAGTTATTAAGAAATTTCTCAGATAAGGTATTGATGTAAGGAAATTTAGTTGTTTACGAGGTTTTAGTTTAAATTTTATTTCGTAATTCGGATTAATAAAAAACAAAAGCTTTTTTGCAACTGAAAGATCTTCCGATTTTATTATTCGAAGAAATCGTTCAATGCTAATTCTTGTTTCTTTTATTTCGAGAAGCATATTGATTTTAGTTTCAGATTCGCCAAATAGCTTCATTAAGCCAACATAAATGGGATTTGGTAAAATATGAATAAATGGCATCAATGATAAAAATTTGTTTTCGCACATTTGCTGATGACCTCCAAATGGATTTTGCCAAGGTGGGAAACCTAAGAATAATTTCCCATCAGGTTTTAAAAGTGTTTTAATGAATTTTATAAAACGCTCCTGATTGTGAATATGTTCTAAAACATCTCGTAAAAAAATGAAATCGAATTTATTTTTTAATTCCACCTGAAGATTATAAATATCATTATGAATGAATTCAAGATTTTTGCTATTGTTATGATTTTGAAAAAAATGTTTTGCATTTTCAATTTTTCCGGCAGAAAGGTCAACACCAGTAAGTTTGCAGCCCAAATCAAGAAAAGGTTTCATGTTTCCTCCTTCTCCGCAACCTACTTCCAGAATTTCTGTATTTTGGTCTAATTCAACATAGTCTTTAATAAAAGGGATTACATAATTCTGGGTTGTATAAATTTGCTCCTCAAAATATTTATACCTTTTTGTGTGATTTTTGAACATTTGTTTAGTTTTTATTGTCAGAAAAAAAAATGTATAAAAATAAAAAATCCCTACATTTAAATGTAAGGATTTGTATGTTTATAGTCTATCATTAATAAGTTCAAGGCAAAAAGTTTGTTGGTTTCAGAATTAATAAGCCCATTTTAAATAGACAGAACCCCAAGTGAAACCGGCTCCAAATGAAGAAATTATTAGTTTGTCTCCTTTTTTAAGCTCTTTTTCCCAGTCGCTCAGCAAGAGCGGAATTGTTCCATTTGTTGTATTTCCATATTTCTGAATGTTAATCATAACTTGTTCTTTGCTAATTCCCATTCTTCGTGCAGTAGCTTCAATAATTCGTAGGTTTGCCTGATGTGGAACTAACCATGCCAGATCTTCCGATTTAATATTATGCTTATTCATCATTTCTACAGAAATGTCTGCCATACGAGAAACTGCAAATTTAAATACAGCCTGTCCTTCTTGATATACGAAGTGTTCGCGGGCATCAATAGTTTCATGGCTTGCAGGTTTCACCGAACCACCGGCTTTCTGATGTAAATGTTTGCGCCCTGAACCATCAACATGGAGCATTGTATCGATAACTCCATAACCTTCGGTATTGGGCTCCAGTAAAACAGCACCACCTCCATCGCCAAAAATTATACAAGTTTGTCTGTCGGTATAATCTATGATTGATGACATTTTATCGCCACTAATAACAATCACCTTTTTATATCCTGTCTCAACAAATTTTGAAGCTGTGGTTAATGCGTAAATAAAACCTGAACATGCAGCATTTATATCGAAGCTCCAGGCATTTTTAATTCCTACCATGTCGCTTATAATATTTGCAGTAGCAGGAAATTGCATGTCAGCTGTAATAGTAGAGCAGATAACTAAGTCGATTTCTTCAGGCTTAGTATTTGTTTTTTTCAGAAGACCTTTAATAGCTTCAGCACCAATAAATGATGTTCCTAATCCTTCGCCCTTCAGTATTCTACGCTCACTTATTCCTGTTCGGGTAAGTATCCATTCGTCTGTTGTGTCAATAATTTTTTCTAATTCTTGATTTCTTAGGATATAATCCGGACGATATGCTTCTATACCAGTAATTGCTGCTGTAATTTTATCCATTGTTAAATACTTCTTTTATTTTTTCTGTAATTTTTGCTCTTGCAACTTCGTCAGTATGAAGAATCATATTTTTTATAGCAATGTCATTTGAGATTCCGTGTCCGATAACTACGGGTGCATTAACCCCAAGAATAGGAGTTCCGCCATATATTTCGAAATTAAACTTCTCGAAATATTCATCCTGTATTTTTCTTTTCTGAATAAGAGTATAAAAAGATTCGGCTTGTTTCAAAACAACATTTCCTGTAAAACCATCTGAAACAATTACATCAACTTTGTCAGTACTAAAAATTTCGTTGCCTTCAATATTGCCAATAAAATTAAAATCGTCAGTGCCTTTCATTAGCTCGTGAGTTGCTTTTGTCAGTAGATTTCCTTTTTCTTCTTCAGAACCAATGTTTAACAATCCAATTCGAGGATTTTTAATTTTATAAACAAATTCAGCATAGATTGAGCCTAAAATTGCATATTGATAAAGTACGTCAGGTCTGCAATCAGGATTGATACCTACATCTAACAGTATGGCATTTTTCCCGTTTTCTTTAGGTAGAACTGTACTTATTGAAGGTCTTATTACTCCGGGAATTTGCTTGATTGTGTACATAGCTCCGACAAGCATTGCGCCAGTATTTCCAGCACTTGCAAATCCATCTATTTTTCCTTTATGAAGCATGTGGAAGCCTACTGCAATACTCGAGTTTTGCTTTTTTGCAAACGATTTTGCAGGATGGTCTCCCATCTCTATAACTTCTGTAGTATGAACAATCTCGAAATTTGAAGAATCGAAACCTTCTTCGTCTAAAATTTTTTTTATGCTTTTCGAATCTCCAAATAGAACTAGTTCAGTGTCTGGAGGTACTTGAGAATGAGCCAGAATTGTTCCCTTTACGATTGCATTGGGAGCAAAATCACCACCCATTATGTCAATACCTATTCGCATACTTAAATTTTGTTGATTTCTATTTTTTCTATTCTTCGGCTTTTGCTTCTATGGCAAGTTTGCCTCTATAGAATCCACATTCTGAACAAACTCTATGGTAGCGAACTGCCGAACCACAGTTTGAACATGTGGCAAGGGTTGGAGCCGTTGCTTTATAATGTGTTCTTCGTTTATCTCTTCTCTGTTTTGATATTTTTCTTTTCGGATGTGCCATTTTTATTTAATAAATTTAATCTTTGATTTATTTTAGTTTTCTATTGTTAATTTCTTTAGTTTATCCCATCTTGGGTCTGTTTTGTTGTCAGAATTAGTTTGATTTGACATATTTTCTATCAATTCTATCATTTCTTTGTTGCATTGAGATTTGCCTTCCTTATCTTTCGGATGAATCCGCTTAAAAGGCAGGTTTAAATGAATATATTCATAAATATTTTGAGAAATATCTATTTCGTAATCATCGGCAGAAATAACTCTAATTTCTTCGCCAATATATCTTGAATCTTCAACTTCCATCCCAAAACGAACATGAAATTTTGATGAAAAATTTATCGGAAGGTCAAATGGCTCAAGACAAAAGTCGCACTCCATTTTTACATAACCATTTAAATAGAAATCAAATATTAAAATTTGTTCATTTTTTTCCAATACAATTTTAACATCAACTTTTCCTTCTTTTACTTCCGACTTGTCAAAATCTATAAAGAACGTTTCGTCAATCACGAATTGAAATTCATGAAATCCATTCTTTAATCCCTTAAAAGGAACAATATAAAAATCATTTTTTTTCAAAACCTCTTAAAAATTAATCGTGCAAAAGTAAAAATTAATATTAAAAACAAAAAAATAAATAGTTTGTACTTAATGCTTTAATTGTCAATACATTTACAAGGAAGTATTTTCTATTTTCTGTTTATATACTCTGTGTCAGCACTAAAAAAATGAGATTTTTGGTCGAAAGATAAAAATTTTCAAATCGGTTTGGTTTTATTTTTTTAAAACAATTCTAAATGTGGTTTCTCTATTTAGTTCAGAATTTTTTACAAATATTTTGCCCGAATGATATATTTCAACTATTCGTTTGGTAAGCGATAGACCAAGTCCCCATCCTCTTTGTTTGGTTGTGAAACCCGGATGAAAAATGGTTTTATATTTCGATTTTGGAATTCCTTTGCCTGTATCTTTAATATCGAGATAAATAACTTGTGTATTGTCTGTTACAGTGATATCTATAGTTCCATCACCCTCCATTGCATCCATTGCATTTTTGCATATATTTTCTATAACCCACTCAAAAAGTGCAATATTTATTGAAACAAAAATTTCATCCTCTGATGAAAAATTCAAAATATATTTTATTTTTTTTGAAGATCTGGTTTTCAAATAGGTAATAGAGTTGTTCAAAACGTCAGCAATATTTGCTTTTTTTAGAACTGGAGTAGAACCAATTTTCGAAAAGCGTTCAGTAATTGTTTCCAGCCGTTTAATATCTTTTTCTACTTCCGAAAGAAGTTCTGCATCGGAGTTTTTCAATTTCAGAAATTCGAGCCAAGCAAGTAGCGAAGATATTGGCGTACCGAGCTGATGCGCAGTTTCTTTCGACATGCCAACCCAAACTTGATTTTGTTCGGCTTTTCGTGTACTATTAAATGCAAAATATGATACAAGAATAAACAGCATGATTACAAGTAGCTGAATGTAAGGGTAATAGAAAAGTTGTGTAAGTAGAATTGAATCTTTGTAATAAATGTAGTTTTTTTGGCCATCATATAATTCTATTTCGATAGGTTCGTTCATCGATTTCATAATCTCCAACTGATTTTGAAGATAGTTTTCGCCATGGAGCCTTAATGTATCAAGATTTCTTGTGTAATTTATGGTTTCGTTTCCAGCATCGTCAATCTCAGTCAGAATTACTGGTATCGTAACATTGTTGATAATGACTTCTGAGATGAATGTGAAAACTTCATCGTTGCTGATGTTTGGAAATAGTTTTGTAGCAGAAGCCCACAACTCAACTTTTTTTCTCTCTTCTACAGCCAATTTTTTTATTAAAATATTTGTGTACCACAAGGATGAAACTCCTATTACTACTGCAACTACAAACAGTATAAGTTTCCATTTCTGTCTTTTAGAATATATGTTCATTTCAATTGAGATTTTGTATTGTGAAAATAATTTCAATATGTCTATTTATCTTCCCATTCTATTTGTAATTTCTTTTTCTTTGACTTTCTATTCTTACTCTTTTTCTTTTTTTTCTTGATTGTATCTTTTTGGTTTTCAAATTCTTCCCATACAGGCTGGAATTTGTTTTCTTCGTCTATTTTATTTTGCTTTATTTTTATTGAAGCTGAGGTATCTTTTTTTAATATTTCAAATTCGTCGAGAATTATTTCTTTTATTTCTTCTTTTTCTTTCTTCAAGTTTTCTACAACCGACTTTTTTGCTCTTTTTCTATTGAAAGAGAATTTATAATCATCCTCATTCCCAACAACTTTCAAAAATATTTTTGTTTCGTTTGATTTCTCTTCTTCAATAATTCCAAATTCGTTTTCAAAATTTCTTTTTCTTTTAAAACGTTTTCCTAAGATTTCTTTTAAAAATATTTCAAGTTCATACGAAAAAATATGATTAAAAGTATGTTCGCCCGAAATTGAAATATTAAAAGCTGAAGAATGAATATCCATGAATGGTATCATAACTTTTTCGTTTTTAATATTTAGTGTGTTTTTTAGCTTTGAAAACTTAATATGCTCTAATTCTGAAAGTTCTATGAAATCCGACATTTTTTTTATTGGTTCAAAATCAATAAGTTCACCATTCGTAATTTCAAAATCTCCAAGCGATTCAATGCTTTTGTCAATAACGGAAAATGATGATGTAAAATCAGATTGTAATTCAAGATTTAAATTTAATTTTCCTCTGACATTTTTATTGATTATGAAATTCTGTCCAAAATTGTCAAATGATTGAAACAAATCTGCAATTTCAATATTTTTTAATTGTGTTTTAATATTCAGGTTGAAATTTGTATTATGATTTTCACATATTTTTCCATGCAAAGAAATATTTCCTTCCATAGAATTACACTTAAAAGATTTTATTTGAACAGCTTTCGGAAGGAATAAAACACTTGCTTTAAGTTTATCTGCTTTGAAATTTTTGTATTCAAATTTCTCAATGCCTGTTATTAAATTTATTGATACATTTTCTGGAAGATGAAAGTTAGATTGTTCTGCAAAATCTTGATATTCAAGAATTTCAGTTAAATTTATATAATTTGTATTAAGCTGAATGTTTCCTTGCAATTTTTCATTTTCTTCAAAAAAATATTTCAGTGGATTTTGAATTGAAACAGACGATTGAATTTTTGAATTATTCAATACAAATTCCAAATTTTCAGTACTTAATAAACCTTTATTTATAATAATATTTGCATTGATGTTTGTAAATTTTTGTTGTAAATATTTCAATAATAGGTTTGTATTTTTTAGAAACATTTCCCCTGAAATGTCAAGTTTTGATAAGCTCTTATCAATCACATTTTCGCCGAAGTATATCATGCCAAAACCTTGAAGTTTAGCCTCTAAATTTCCATTAATAGTATTCAACTGGCTGAAGTTTACTGATTTGTGCATATCCTCCAAATCAATTTCAGATTCTATTTTGAAATTGATATTTGGTTTGTTGAAATTCTTAAGAATAAATATTCCTTTAATTCTACTCTTCTCAAAATAAGCAGAAAAACTATTTGCCTCTAAAGTAGCAGAATGCATCGATTTCTCTTTACCATTGGAGAAACTTCCAACCATATCTATTTTGCTCAGATTGAAAATCGTTTTTTTTCTAAGAAAAATCCCATCAGTTATTTCAAAATTTGCATCAATTCGTGGAGATTGATTTTTAGAAATCTCACCAATCACTGATGAGGTAAAATTCAATTTTCCATTCATTTCGAAATCTGAAAATTGATCTTGTATTTTTTTGTTGAAGATATTTAGAATCGATTCAATTTGTAATTTTTTAGCTGATATTTTCAAATCACAAAAAGTGCTTTTCGAAAAATTAACATTTCCTTCCACTTTGAATTTGTTATTTGAAAGAATTACTTTTCCATTTTTAATCAGATATTTTTCGTCGATTCCTGACAAATCTACTTCTATTTCAATTGGTTGTGCGATTAAATAGTTTTTTTCTTCAATTGTCAAATCGTTTAAATGAGCTTTTATTTTTGTTTTTATTGAAAAGTTTTCGTCCGAAAAATCTCCTGAAAGCTCTATTTTTTTTGTATGAAAATTTGTGCTGAAATTTGAATTTATGTCATTAAAAAAAATATGTGAGTCTTTAATAATCAGATTGTTTAGCTTTATTTTGAAGGATGAAGTGTCGTTTTTTTTATTCTCAGACCAAAAGTTATAATTGTTTTTGTTTTTGCTGTCGGTAAGAAAATTTATTTTCCCATTTTCTATTTTAATTTCCGAAATTTTGTAGTTTTTGCTCAAAACATCTAAAATCCCAAATTTGAGAAATACTTTATCTGCTTGCAAAAAATTCTTTGTTTTAGCGTCTTTAAATTCATTTAAATTAATATCTGCTGACGATTTTATACTAATATTCGTAAATTCTAATGAAGCATTCGGAAAATTGCGAATAATTGAGAAGTTTATTACATCAACATTAATCTTGGTGTCAACTCTTTTGTTTAATTCTGAAACAAGAAAATTTACAACTTCGGTTTTATATTTATATGAAAAAACCAATGCAACACTGAACAATGCCATTAGTATTACAATTATTATTAGCAATATGTTTTTGATTTTTTTCACAAAAATAAAATATAGTTACCGTATTTTTTAAACGGCACACTTTTATTCATATTTTTTTTGGTATAAAATTTATTTGTGTTTTTCTGAGAAAGTAAAAATCAAAACCTATTTTAGTGTATATTTAATTCCAGTAAAAACAGCAAACGAATAGGCGTAATAGTTAAGAGCCTGCTCATTTTCGCTAATTGGAAGCAAAGAATATTTTAAGGTAGGTTCAAACAAAAATGTTGTTCGCTTGAATAATGAATATTCTATACCGAAACCAAAAACTCCTGCATAATTTATAGATTTTAAATCATCTGTTTTACCTATATTTTGTAAATAATTGTCCGATTCTAAATATACATTATTGTTTACGAGGATGCCGGAATTTAAGCCAGCCAATACTTGAAAATCCAGTTTTTTGTCAATTAATTTATACTTTACAATTAGAGGCAATTCGAGATAATCAAATTTATATATCATGTTGTTCTTAATGAAATATGTTGATTTTACGGTTTCAGAATTATCTACTAATGAATTGTTTGATCGTGTCAATTCTAACGATTCAAAAGTTTTTCCAGATTGTGAATAGGTATTAACTTTCCCAATGGAAGAACTTATGGATATTTCGTTTTGGGCATAAGCATCCTTCATCAAAATTGTCTCTTCAGATGAGTGTCCTAATCTTGAAAAATGAACTCCCGATTGAAAACTTAGACGGCTATTGATTTGATATTCAACATTTAAACCACCTGAGTAAGAGATGATTGCGGATTCAAAATCGTCATAATCATAGTTTTCGATAGATTCGGGCGATTGTGAATCTGAATTTCCTGCAATCAAGTTACGAAAAGAATAAGAGGGTGAGAAAATTCCTGCGATTGACCAATTTTTAGTTTCAGTTTTTTTCTTTTTTGGTAGAAATTCAATTTCTTCTTGAGTATTGTCTGCAATTGAACTGAGATTTTGTATGTCGTTTTTTTCAGGAATTTCAATGGAAGTGCTTCTCCTTTCAGTATCGAGTTTAGAAATGTTTTTAAAAACTTCTGAAATTTGATTTGTTGTTTCCGGAATTTCCATTTTTGGAATCGGGATTTCAGCAATTATAATTTCACTTTTGCTTTTTGGAACAGAAATGTTTGTATTTGATTTATCATTTGTTTTTGGATTTATAATACTTGAGTTATTAGGTGCTTTTTTTAATATTTTCGAGTTATTGATTTTTTCGTCTTCTGAATAAGGTTTTTGCTGATTTTTTATTTTTTCTATTGTTGATTCAGATTTTTTTTGTTCAATTGAGGGAATTTCTTGCTTAGCAATATTTTCGCTTACATTATTTTGTAAATAGAAAATGCTACCAATAGCAAAAATCAAAGTGATGCTTGCAGCAATTTTCAGAAAAATAGGCAATAGTTTGCGAGTTTTATTTTTAGATATTCTATTATTAATATTTTCCCAAGCATCATCTGGTGGATCAATACTGTGCTGAAATAAAATTTTAGAAATTAATTTATCAATATTTAAGTAGTTCTTTTTCATTTCTCATCTAAATTTAATGATAAAACACGTTTTTGCAAAATGGTTCGTGCCCTCGACAAATTCGATTTTGAAGTTCCGACAGATATATTCAGCTTTTCTGAAATCTCTTTATGCGAGTAACCTTCATTCACATACAAATTAAATACTGTTCTGTATTGAGGACTAAGCTCTTGCATAACTTTTAAAATATCATTAGCCGAAATATTGCTTTCAATATCTTCGTAGGATAAACTGTCTTTAAATTCAAATATCTCACTATCGATGAATTTAATTTTATTCTGACGAAATTTTTCTAAAGCAGTATTTACCATAATTCTTCTAATCCAACCCTCAAAACTTCCTTGGTGTTTAAATTGCTTTAAATTGGTAAAAACTTTAACGAAACCGTCTTGCAAAATATCCTTTGCTTCTTCGTAATTGTTTGAATATTGAAGACATACAACAAACATTTTTCCGGAAAACAAATCGTAAAGTTTCCGTTGAAATTTACTTTCGTTGTTAATACATGCGTTTATTATTTTTGTATAATCTTGCTTCAAATCCTCAATAATTTTCTCACAAAAATATAATAAACATGCAGACAACATTAATTATTTTCCACAATCAAAAGTCTGATGTAATTTCTTTCAATAAGGTTGCTATCTATGAAGCAGCAAAATTTTTGTTTAATTCGATTCATAGAACAATTAGTAAGAACGGGCAAAGTATTTTCTTGATATAATTAACACTAAGAAAAATAGTCAATGAATGGATAAAATTTTATATCTTGTGCGATTATTTGAAATAGTGTAATATTGATTCAAAAAAAACATTATGTCATTTGATAATAGTTTTAATATTCTAATTGTAGATGATAGGGAGGAAAACCTTCTTACACTTGAAGCAATTCTAGAAGATCTTGACGTAGAGTTGGTAAAAGCAAATTCCGGAAATGAAGCATTAAGAGCATTGCTGGTTAACGAAATTGCTCTTGTTTTGTTAGATGTTCAAATGCCAGGAATGGATGGATTTGAAACAGCTGAGTAATTGTAAATATATAATTGCTCCATTATTAATTTTTTTTCCTATCTTTGCCACATGGATAGAATAAATGAAATAAGAATTAAATATTCAACAATTATAAAAGAAGCAAACGAGCGTTTCATTCGGATATGGGCAGCA
>JABHKC010000122.1 GCA_018692315.1 Bacteroidota bacterium
AGATAGTAACTTATTGGAAAAAAATATACATGAACTCCATTTTTATTTAAAAAATTAATGTTTTTTATCAAAGCTTGCATTTATCTGTATTACAGAATATTAACATCATTTTGCTTGTTTTTGTGAATTATGCAGGCTAATTCTTTAATCTTTCTTACAAATTTATGTGATAGCTTAAAATTTCCATTTTTAGATGTAACAGAAAAAATTCTAATTTTTAAAAGACATTAATAATTTAATCAGAAAACTTATATTTTTGTAAAGAAAAATTATAGACCTTTTTAATAAATATTTTGAATACACATTATAAAATTGGTTTGGATATTGGGTCAACTACTGCAAAAATTGCAGTAGTTGATTCTTCGCAAAAGCTGATATTTTCGGAATACAGGCGACATAACACACAGATATATTACACTTTACACAATCTATTGGAGTCTGCAAAATCCGCCTTGGGCGACTGCGAAGTTCAACCAATATTGACTGGCTCTGCTGGTCTCGGAATTTCTGAAAGAGTAGAAATTCCTTTTGTTCAAGAACTGGTTTCTACTACCGAAATCATTCGAAATAAATTTCCATCAGTAAAGACACTTATCGACATTGGAGGAGAAGACTCCAAAATGATTTTCTACAACGGAAAAAAAACACCCGATATAAGAATGAATGGAAGTTGTGCTGGTGGAACTGGTGCGTTTATTGATCAAATGGCTGCATTGTTGAATATCTCGCTTAAAGAACTCAATTCTCTTGCGAATAAGTCTTCCGCACTATATCCGATTGCCTCTCGCTGCGGAGTTTTTGCTAAGACCGATGTTCAAAATTTAGTGAGCCGAAAAATACCGATTCAAGATATTGCAGCCTCAATATTTCATGCAATTGCAATTCAGACCATCAACACACTTGCACGTGGATTTGATATAAAATCTAAAGTAATATTATCTGGCGGACCTTTTACTTTTATGCCAGAATTGCAAAACGCATTTATTAATGCTCTTAAAATCTCAAAATCTGACGTAATTCATACTAATAACACTGAGCTTTTCCCTGCTATAGGAGCTTGCTATTGCAAGGAAGAAAATCCTCCACAACTTAAAATTTCCAACTTTCAGAAAATCCTAAGTCAGGCTTCAAAAAATGGTATTACCTGCGATCGTTTGTCCCCTCTTTTCGAAAATAAGGAAATATTCAATCAGTGGAAAAACAATAATATTAGCTTTGAAATTCCGAAGCAGAGCATTAAAAACTACATCGGCAAAGAATGTTTTATAGGAATAGATTCCGGTTCTACTACTACAAAAATTGCAGTTATCGGCAAGAATAATGAGTTGTTATTTCAATATTATAAAAACAATGATGGCAAACCAATTGAAGCAGTAAAAAACGGTTTACTACAATTCAAAAAAGTATTAGAAAAAAAGAAAAAAGAAATTTTAATAGCTAAAACTGCTGTTACAGGTTACGGCGAAGATTTAATAAAAGCCTCTTTTTCAATTGATTTAAGTTTGGTCGAAACAATTGCACATTACAATGCTGCAAAGTTTTTTAACAAAAATGTTAGCTTCATACTCGATATCGGTGGACAAGACATGAAAGCTATTTTTGTAGAAAATAACCTCATAAATAGAATTGAGCTTAACGAATCTTGCTCATCAGGATGTGGTTCGTTCATCGAAACTTTCGGAAAATCTTTGGGCTACTCTGTTGAAGAATTTTCGCAAATTGCCTGTTCATCGAAAGCACCATGCGATTTAGGCACCAGATGCACCGTTTTTATGAACTCGAAAGTTAAACAAGCTTTGCGAGAAAATGCCTCAACTAACGATATTGCTGCAGGCCTGTCCATTTCAGTAATAAAAAATGCACTGCATAAAGTGCTTAAAATTAAAGACATTGCAGAACTCGGCGATAATATTGTAGTTCAAGGCGGAACATTTCGTAATCCATCGGTTCAGAAATCTTTAGAAACTTTAGTAGGGAAAAAGGTAATTTGTTCCGATTTGCCTGGATTGATGGGAGCTTTCGGGGCTTCACTTTTTGCAAAAAACAATTATTACAAGAAATCAAATAATGGTAGTTTTTCAAGCTTTAAGCTTACTGACATGGAAAATTTTGGATTCAACAAAACTCAACAACTTAGATGTAAAGCTTGTGAAAATCAATGTATTGTAACAAAGTTTTATTCCAGCAGTAAAAACATTTACTACTCTGGCAATAAATGCGAAAACATATTTTCAAACAAAGGGCAAAAAAATCAAAAAGGCATAAATTTATTTGATTATAAAAATGAATTATTGTTTCAACCTGCTGTAAAAAATGAAAATTCAGAAGGAATAAAAATAGGAATACCGAGAGCCTTAAATATATACGAAAATTTTCCTTTTTGGAATTCTCTTTTAAGTAATTGTGGGATAGATCTTGTTTTGTCCGAAGTATCAACAAATTCGATTTACGAAAAAGGACTTGGAACAATAATGTCCGATAGCATTTGCTTTCCTGCAAAACTTGTTCATGGTCATATTTTTGAACTTATAGAAAAAAAAGTTGACAGGATTTTTTATCCAATGGTTTTTTATGAAAAAAATGAATTTGAAGAGTCCAATAATCATTTCAATTGCCCGATTGTAAGTAGTTATGCAGATGTAATTAAAAGCTCTATAAATACTCTCCAGAACCATTCTGTTGAATTTGATGCACTTGAAATAAATTTCAATAACGAAAAACTTCTGAAGTCGGCATGTTTTAAATATTTGAGTAAACTGAATATTAAACGTTCTGTTTATAAAAAAGCCTTAGATATAGCCATTGAAGCACAACAAAAATTCAAGCAAAAAATAAAATCGAAGGCGATAGAGATAATTGAAAAGTCGAAAAAAAACAATCAATTGTTAATTGTTTTGGCTGGAAGACCTTATCATTCCGATTCGCTTATCAATCATAAAATTCCTGAAATACTTGTAAATCTTGGAGTTAATGTGGTTACAGAAGATTCTGTTCCGCTGAGCAAAAACAAAACCGTTGAAGATTTGCATATTATTTCTCAATGGAGTTATCCGAACCGAATTTATAATGCAGCACAATGGGTTGCAGAACAAGACGAAAATGTTCAGTTTGTGCTTTTTAATTCTTTTGGCTGTGGGCCAGATGCTATAGTAATCGACGAATGCAACGAAATCTTAAAATCGGCAGGCAAAATTCATACTTTAATCAGAATTGATGAAATTACAAGCACCGGTTCAGTAAAATTACGTCTTCGTTCCTTAATTGAGTCCTTAAAAATCAGAGGGAAATCAAATTTTGCTCAAAACCAAAGAATTTCAACTCCCACTTTTGAAGAAAAAGATAAGAGAAGAACAATTATTGGCCCTCTTTTTTCGGATATGTATTCTCCTATTCTGCCAGCTTTGTTTAAATTGGCAGGATATCAATATGTGAATTTACAAAGCCCGGACAAAACGTCTGTTGAATATGGCCTAAAATATTCTAATAACGAAATTTGTTATCCGGCAACCATAGTTGTTGGCGACATAATCAGAGCATTAAATTCAGGAAAATATAAGAGAGATGAACTTGCGGTAACACTTACTCAGACAGGAGGCCAGTGTAGGGCATCAACATATTTGTCGCTTATAAAAAAGGCAATGGTTACGGCCGGATTTGACGATATTCCGGTAATTTCTATTGGGCTAAACGGAAAAGTGATTAATCAGCAATCTGGTTTCAATATCAACTGGAAATTGCTGGTACCTATCACTTTTGTTTCGATACTTTTTTGCGATGCTATTTCGATGATGTATTATTCTATGGTTGTAAGAGAAATCGAAAAAGGAAGCTCAAAGAAGCTTAAGCTAAAATATTTAAATTTAATTAATAACTACATTGTTGAAAATGATATTAATGGTGTTTTTCAACTATTAAAAAGTGCAGTTGACGATTTTAATAATGTAGAAGTCGATGATAAGTTTTATCCAAAAATTGGAATAGTTGGCGAAATTTATGTAAAATATAATTCCTTCGGCAATCAATTTATTATAGATTGGTTAATTGAACATGGTGTAGAAGTTATGGTTCCGCCGTTGAACGATTTTCTAACACAGGAATTTGTCAACGTCAAGGTAAATAAAAAGTTAGGATTGACAGAAGCAAAATTTGGCGATTTCTATATAAACTATTTTGAATTTAAGGCGAATAAATATTTTCGAAAAATTGATAAAATTTTTAGCAATTATAAGCTATACAGTCCATTTCATAAAATTAGAGAAATGTCGAAAAAAGCAGAAAAAATTCTGAGTCTCGCCAATCAGTTTGGTGAAGGATGGCTAATTCCTGCCGAAATAGCAACATTTTCTGAGCAAGGCATTAACAACATTGTTAGTGTTCAACCATTTGGATGCATTGCAAATCAAGTGGTTTCTAAAGGAATAGAAAAGAAATTAAAAGATAACTACCCGAATTTGAATCTTCTTTTTCTCGATTTCGACGATGGAATTAGCAATGTCAATGTAATAAATCGTTTGCATTTTCTTGTTAAAAATGTTAAAACTGAAATGCAGGTTTAGATGAAAAAGTCTTTTGACAATTTTACTTACTTGCTGTTTTTTAACATTTTAGATGACATTTATAAACTTTTTCTTTTTACCTGAAGGCATCACAATTCTAATTTTCGCAAGTATATCTTAAAATAAGAAATTTTTAAATTTAAAAAATCAATATATCTTTACAAAAATAAATAGAATACTAATAAGAAAATGAATGCAAATATGGAAAATAGACAAGAAATTAACTCAAATGGCTACATAATTAAAGAAGAATGTTTAGCATCTTATGAAAAAGGCGAGTCTTTCAAAGAAATGGTTTTGGAAGTAAAACAGCCCTATCCAGGCTACTATCTTTCGGATGATTATCCTGGTTCTAAAGAGTTTATTCCTTCGTATTTATTTTTCATTATTAAACCTTTCGAGTCGTTTACAGAATTTAATATCATTAGAATTACCCAGAAGATTAAAAAGACTTTTGAATATGATTTTGATGCCTGTCCTGGTCGGGTCTCACTTTTCAATCTCAACAACTCAGGTATAAGGATAAAAGCAAATGACTATTGCAAAATCCCCGAATTGATCGAATTATACAAAAAAAATGGTGTAGAGTTTATTAAAAACAAGAAAGTTGATTTGTATTCAAGTATGATAAAAATTAATAAGTTCTTTTCATTGGTTTACCTTAAAGATGGCGTTTTCAGAGCCAAAGACGATGCATCATTCAGATACATAAAATTGCCTCACGAAATAGAATGGGATTTATTTTATAAAGTAACAAAAAACATTAAGAATAATTACGATTTTAAGCAGTACGATTACGCTTTAGCAGCAATTCTAGGCAAAGAAGGATATATTGATCTTGTTAGGATATACTCAGAAGATTATTCGAAAATTGATTTATCTTCCTTAAAAAACAAATATTTTGAAGAAATTGACAAATTAGTTTAGGATGATTTTAGCCAACTATAAATTATGAATTATCTCCTAATAGCTTTAGGGAGAACTCTGAACAATAAATATTTTTGTATGTATTAAATAGTGTCTCTAAGAAAACAGTTCAAAATCAATTCACTGAAAATCAAGCAATTCTATTTCAAAAATAAGTACTGAATTAGCCGGTATGCTACCTATGGCTTGCGTTCCGTATCCCAATTCAGATGGAATGAAAAATGTTCCTTCCCCACCCTTTTCCAATAAGGGTATCCCTATTTGCCAACCTAAAATGAGGTTTTGGAGTGGGAAAATGGCAGAATTTCCGGAAGTTTCATCGAATACAGATCCATCTGTCAAATATCCTTTATAGTTTACTTCTACAGAAGAGGATATATTCGGGCTGCCACCTGTTCCTTCTTTTGTAATTATAAAATATATTCCAGAATCGTGAGCTGTAGCATCAATTTCGTTTTCAGTAAGATAACTTTTGATTTTTTGCTCGTCAATTTCCGATTGAGTTTCTTTTTCGCAAGAAGAAAAAGCCAGAATAAATAGACCTAAATAAAATAGTTTTTTCATAATTAAATCTTTTTGTTGGCAAATATAAATATTCGCTTTAGTAATTTTGCAAAAAATATATAAGCATATAAAAATGATAGATTTTAAAAAACATACACTTGACAATGGACTAAAAGTTATACTGCACAGAGACACATCAACACCCATGCTTGCTGTGAATGTTCTGTACGATGTAGGTGCAAGAGACGAAAAGCCAGAAAAAACCGGATTTGCACATTTGTTTGAACATTTGATGTTCGGAGGATCGAAAAACATTCCAAACTACGACAAACATGTACAAGATGCAGGAGGTGAAAACAATGCATTCACAAACAATAATTTCACGAATTATTATATAAATCTGCCCAAAACTAATCTCGAAACGGCATTATGCTTAGAATCTGACAGAATGCTCGCTTTAGATTTTTCTGAAAAAAGTCTTGAAATTCAACGGAATGTAGTGATTGAAGAATTCAAACAAAGATATTTAAATCAACCATATGGCGACCTCTGGTTAATGTTACGACCTCTGGCATACAAAACTCATCCGTATCGCTGGGCAACTATTGGGAAAGAAATTTCGCATATTGAAAATGCAACTTTAGCAGATGTGAAAGAGTTTTTCTATAAATTTTATGCTCCGAATAATGCAATCTTATCGATTGTAGGAAATATTGATTTCAATGACACAAAAAAGGCAGTTCAGAAATGGTTTGGAGGCATTCCAAAAAGAAATATCCCAGAAAGAAAAATTCCGAAAGAGCCAGCCCAAACCTCGCTTCGTAAACTTGAAGTACAGCGAGATGTTCCTTTCGATGCAATTTACATGGCTTTTCATATGTGTAAGCGTACTGACGAAAAATATTATGCAAGCGATTTGTTGTCCGATATTTTATCGAACGGAAAATCGTCTCGTTTGTACCAAAAATTAGTGAAAGAACAAAAATTGTTTAGCGAAATAAACGCCTATATTACTGGCGACTTAGATGAAGGTTTGTTTATTATCACAGGAAAACTTATTAAAGGTATCGAAATTGAGAAAGGAGAAACAGCAATTTGGGTGGAACTTAAAAAACTAAAAACAGAAAGTATTTCTGATTATGAGTTTACTAAAGTGAAAAACAAAGTTGAATCTGCAATAATATTCTCAGAAATATCAATTTTAAATAGAGCCATGAGTCTTGCATATTTCGAACTACTTGGCGATGCAGCGGCCGTAAATCTTGAGACAGAAAAATACTCGCAAGTTTCTAAATCTGACATTTCAAATATTGCAGAAGAAATATTAAATGAATTTAATTGCTCGAAAATTTATTATCGGGCTAAATTATTTTGAAATTAGTGCCTTAAATAAAAAAAAGAATTGCTAAATTTGAACTTAATCTAGAAGATATTATCTAATATAATGTAATGAATTGAATTTCAGCATTTAAGACATAATATTAATTAAAATACAAAATAAAACTTCAAAAATATAGAAATGAAAAAAACTGCAATTTTAATTACGGCACTATCTCTACTACTATCTAGCTGTGCAACAATACTAAACGGCAAATATCAAAAAATAGAAATGTACACAGATTATGCAGATGAAGTCCTGATAAATGATGAAAAAGCAATAAAAAAAAATGGGAAATATTTATTTAAGCGTGATTTAAGACCAAAACAAATAACAATAAAAACTAAAGATTACAAAGACGAAAATTTTGTGATAATGCAACACAAAAAATCTCCATTACACATTATTTCATGGATACCTTTTGGGATTACTCTTGTCGTTCCCTTATACGATAGAGGGAATAGGTCTTGGAATTACGATAAAGAAATAGAATACACTTTAAAGAGACACTCAATTAAGAATAAAAAATCAGATTCAAAAGAAATTAAAATAAATAAAATCAGTGTTGATCTTGAAAAGCAAAACATTAAATATCGAAATTTCAATACTTATAAAGGCTATATTCTAAAAAGAAAAAATAAAGTTGCGAAATCTAGTGATTCAGAAGAAGAAATAAAAATAGAAAATACTATTTTTTCTATTGTCTTAAACAATCTTTTAAAGGATAAAGGCTATATTGATACAACAAGAATGGTATTTAAAGACAGTTACCTGAACAACTTACTTGTCAATGCGAAAATTACTGAATATACAATTCACCATATTTACAGTCGATTCATGAATCCCAGATTTGGAGGTATGGTTTATTTAGACTTATCAATAGATTGGGAAGTCTTGGATTATTATGAAAAACCTATTTATTCTATGACAACCAATTCAAGGTCTGGAGAATTCGCAATTCTTGAATACTACTACAAAGATGATGTTGTACAAAATGCTATAAAAGATGTTATGGAGATTAGTTTAATTGAATTCATGAACACTGAAAAAGTCAATTTTCTTATGCACGATAGGGAGGAAATTGTAGTAGAAGAATCTTTTGAAGAAATAAATATCCCAAAATCAGACTTGCACGTGTCTAACTTATCTCAAGCCATAAAATCATCCTTAACAGTAAAGTCTAAAAATGGTTTTGGAAGTGGTTTTATAATCAGTAGCGATGGATATATAATTACCAACTATCACGTAGTTTCTGGTTCAACAGACCTGAAAGTTATTTTGAATGACAAGTCAGAACATGAAGTAGAAGTAATAAGGGTGAGTAAAATATATGACTTAGCACTGTTAAAAATTGAACCAAATCAATTGATTCCATTCAAAATTAACAAATCTAAAGATATTGAAATAGCATTAGAAGTTTATGCTATTGGGACACCAACCGCCGAAGATTTGTCACAAACTCTTTCAAGAGGAATAATTTCTGGAATTAGGGAACCTGAAAATGGTTCAAAGCTAATACAAACAGATGCAAGTATTAATAGTGGCAATAGTGGCGGACCATTAGTTAATAAAGATGGATTGGTATTAGGAGTAGTCTCTTCTAAAATTAAAGGATTTAGTATCGAAGGTGTTGCTTTTGGAATTCCTGCTTATGAAATACTAGATAAACTAAACATAAATATTAAGTAATCTGTAGGTATAAATAGAACCATGAATAGTTTGCAAAACCGAGCGAGTTGATGTATAACTTATTCCACAATCGGAATTTCAGGCAATTGTAGCTTACAAATTCCAATTAATAGGTTCTAGTCCGTTCTGTTGTAAAATTTGATTAGTTTGCGAAAAATGTTTGCAACCAAAAAATCCTGCTTTATATGCCGACAATGGCGAAGGATGCCCGGTTTTCAAAATATAATGTTTGTTTGTATCAATCAAGCTTTCTTTAGATTGAGCATACCTTCCCCAAAGAATAAATACCAAAGTGTTTCTATTCAACGATAGTTTTTGAATTACTGCATCGGTGAAAGTTTCCCAACCTTGCTTTTGGTGCGAACCGGCCTGATTTGCCCGAACTGTGAGAGTGGCATTAAGCAACAAAACTCCCTGTTTTGCCCACGATTCAAGATTCCCATGCGATGGAATTTCAATTCCCAAATCCGATTTTATTTCTTTAAAAATATTGACAAGAGAAGGAGGTGGAGAAACTCCATGAGGCACCGAAAAACATAATCCATGAGCCTGCCCTGCACCATGATATGGATCCTGACCTAACAAAACTACTTTTACTTTTTCGAAAGGCAAAAAATTGAAGGCAGCAAAGATTTTTTCGCCTGGAGGATATACCTTATGTTTTGATTTCTCAGAAACAAGAAACTTCTTTAGCTCAGCGAAATAGCCTTTATTGAACTCTTCTGAAAGGATATTTTTCCAGCTTTCTTCGATTGTTGGATCAATTTGATTCATTGCTATTTTGTTTTGAAAAGTTCAAACTTTGCCAATCCAATTCGTTGAAAAAAGTACATAAAAGAGGTTTTAATAACTCCAAGTCCATAAGTTATACTTCTGCTCAGGTTTATTGAAGAAGCATCGTCGAAATATTTTGTTGGACAAGTAATTTCAGCAATATCGAATCCGGCATAAAATATTTGTGTAAGCATTTGATTATCAAAAACAAAATCGTCTGAGTTGTTTTCAAAATTAATTTTCTCCAAAACCTCTCGCGAGAAAGCCCGATAACCGGTATGATATTCCGATAGTTTTTGTCCAATCAAATAGTTTTGTGAAAGTGTGAGCAATCGGTTGAAAATGTATTTGTAGCGAGGCATACCTCCCTTTATTGCACCGCGCCCAAGAATTCTCGATCCAAGAACAACTTTAAACACATCGTTGGCTATCAGGTAGCACATTGAGTGCAAAAGTTTAGGTGTATATTGATAATCAGGGTGAACCATCACCACTATATCTGCATCAATTTCCAGAGCTTTTTTGTAGCAAGATTTTTGATTGCCCCCATAACCCTGATTTTTTTTGTGCGAAACTATATGTTTAATTCCTAATTGCTTAGCTTTTTCAATAGTGTTATCGCTGCTCAAATCGTCCACTAAAATAACATCATCAACAATATCTCTCGGAATTTCATTATAAGTGATTTCAAGAGTATTTGCAGCATTATATGCCGGCATTACCACTACAATTTTTTTATTGAATATCATATTATTAAATATTTACAATTAACAATTAAAAGACAGTCCTTATTGTCGATATTTTGGATCTAACTGTCCGGCTTTTGTAAAACATTCCTGAGCCTTTTCAGTTTGACCTATTTGACGGTAGTTTATTCCAAGATTAATATACAATTGAGCATCGTTCGGATCAACTCGTATAGCTTTTTCAAGATATTCGATTGATTTTTGAAAGTTTCCGGCAAAACCGTAAGCCACTCCAAGATCTTTGTTAGCTTCGCTACTATTTGGTCTTATTTTCACGGCTGCTTCAAGATATTTTATCGAATTCGGAATATCATTTTTCTTTTTTCCGTAAAGGGAACCCAAATTATAGTTTATTTCGAATAGTTTTGAATTTATTTCCAAAATAGATTTATACGCACCAATACAATAGTCTGTGTCATCGTTTTTCGACAGGATGTTTATTGCATTTTTGTAAGCAAGGTCGTAATTTGGATTAATTCTCAAAATTTCTTCATAATAAAAAAGAGCCGAGTCGTAATTTTTGTTCAACTCATAGTGAGCATTCCCGAGAAGAAGAATTGCATTAACATAAGTTGGGTGAATATCAATTGCTTGATTTAAATATTTTATTGCCGGCTCTAACATCTCTTTACGAGTTTGCTCATATTCAACTTTCAGTTTGGGATTCATATCTTTTGTAATCGGATATTTTTGGGCTTCTTCAGTAAGCTTTCCGCCGGCAGAAGTTGTGCTTTTTGCACTGCGATACGAAACTTCTACATCGGTAGTAAAAAGAGTTAAATCGTCTTTCCAGGCGCGATTTCGAGTAATAGATTTTATTGAATATAAAAGAAAAACAAGCGATAAAAATGCAATCATACTTGTTTTATAAACATTTGGACTTTTAATGATATTCGGAAGTTTTTCGACAAGTAAATAAGCTACAATAATAATAAATCCAATTGAAGAGCTATAAACAAATCGTTCATTCATAAACACACCAATAGGAAATAAAATATTTGAAGCAATAGAAAGAGTTGCTATATAATACCAAATTCCAAACGAAACAACCTTTTTAGTTTTTAATCCTGAAATGGCAAGATAGCCTAATGCAGCATAAACTAATAGCGAAACAATTGCCCGAAAATCTGTCCAATTCAATAGTTTCTGTCCATTTTCAATATAATCGAAAAAGGGTAAATGAAACGGATAATAATCGAAAGTTAGAGGATGTGGAAATATTAAAAGTTTTAGATATAGCCCAAGTGTATAAATTATTGTTGCATACTTTTCTGCGAAAGTCGAACCCATAAAAGGATTATTCATAAGTTCGGTAACCTCCATATTTGTAGCACTACTAAGAATCGATTGCCTAATTGAAAAGAAAATAATAGTAGCAATTAGCATGGGAGCTATTGTAATTAAATTCTTCTTTAGTGGAGTTTCAGTAAAAAAATGTATAGCAAATGGAATTATTGCAAAAAATGTAATAGTATTTTCCTTCGAAAGCAATGCCAGGAGAAACACAATAAAGCTATAAATCAAAAACTTAAATTTCTTAGTTTCCAAATAACGAAAGGAAATTAACAATGTTAAAAGAGACAACAACAATGACAAAATCTCATCTCTACCTTTTATGTTTGCAATAACCTCAGTATGAATTGGATGTGCAATAAAAAGTATTGTTGCAATAAATGGTATTGATTTAAACCAGTTTTTTTTGTCCAGTGTCGTATTTTGTTTTCCAACAAAAAATAAAAGCAGGATAGTATAAAGTACAGCACCAGTTATTGCGTACAATAGGACATTCACAAAATGACTTACAAAAACCAATGTATTGCGGCTAGTTCGCATTTCTTCAAGATTTTGAGAAATGGCTTTTATTTCCCGCGAATTTAGTTTTTTCGATTTTTCGAGATAAACTTTTTGATATTTGAGACGGGTTTCATCGTCTTCAATATTTAGTGTGCCAAAAAGATCTTTTTGCAGAGTTCTGGAGGTGGTTATTAGCTTCTTTTTTGTTCCGTCAAGCTTTCGTTTAATTTTTTCTTCATCAAGATTTTTAAATGGGCTTCCCAAAATTAACTCGCATTCTATTGCAAAAGTTACCAACGAAAGAGGCCGGTATCTACCGCCTGCAACCAAATCTTTTTGTCTGCCAAAAAAACCATGAAACAGTTCGGTTTTCATAATTGCAGGAATTCCATCTATGCCATCTAATGTAAAATCGTTTTGCGTAACAACAATTGCATCGTCAAGAACATAATCGTGTGTCAGAGTATTTCCATACAATAAAAAAGTGAAAATCAGGATAATGATATAAACAGGCAAATTTTTAGAAAACTTTGTATTATCTACCGTTTCTTTATTTTTAAGGATATGCTTTTTGGGCTTATGCTTCTTTTTCATTCTGTAAAATTTAAAAAGCCAAAAATAATAAAATCAAGCTATTTACGAAAGCTAATATTCGGAAATATTAAAGCCTGCAAGCAATATTTTGCAATGACTAATTTTCTGCAATTCTTTTGTAGTTTTGTTAAAAATTTAAATGAAAATAAATGGGGAATTTAAGTCATACAGATGAGCAAGGCAAAGCTAATATGGTTGATGTTGGAAACAAAATAGATCAAAACAGAACAGCAAGAGCCGAAGGTTTTATAAGATTAAACAAAGAATGCATTCAGTTGATTAAGGAAAATGAGCTTAAAAAAGGCGATGTATTAACAATTTCGGAAATTGCCGGCATTCAAGGAGCAAAACAAACAAGTAGCCTTATTCCATTGTGCCACCCGCTACAAATAACAAAAATTGATGTCAAATCTATTTTGAAAGAAAATGGAGTTTTGGTAAAAAGTTTTGCAAAATGTATTGGCAAAACAGGAATTGAAATGGAAGCACTGACTGCTGTTAATATTGCTTTACTCACGGTTTACGATATGTGTAAAGCTGTAGATAAAAATATGGTAATTGAAAAAATATCCTTAAAAGAAAAAATCAAAATTTGATAGCAACTGTTTGAATGTCAATTTTCAAAAATAAATTATGAGTCATAAAAATATTAAGCAAATTCCCAACTTAGAAATTCTTGTCGTAACTTTATCTGACAGAGCTTATAGCGGCGAGTATGATGACAGGAGTGGGCCAATAATACAAAAAACTGTTGAAGAATATTTTGCTGAAAAGAATTGGAAATTTCAAGTTAAAACAAAACTTATTCCTGATTCTGCTGAAAATTTAGAGCTTATAATTACTGATGCGAAAAACAAATACAATATAATTTTCACAACCGGAGGAACAGGCATTGGACCACGCGACATAACAGTTGACACAATAAAACCTATGCTGAAAATGGAGATTCCTGGAATTATGGAACTTATCCGTGTAAAATATGGGCAAAATATTCCTAATGCTATACTTAGCCGAAGTATTGCAGGAATTGTTGGCAAATCATTGATTTACACTCTTCCGGGAAGTGTAAAAGCGGTAAAAGAATATATGTATGAAATTAACAAAACCCTTGAACATCTGCTATTTATGCAGTATGGAGTTGATGTTCATTAATTGTTATAATTCTCTGTGGTTTAGGGAAATACTGGATAGACCTATAATTGGAGGATATCACAATTTTTTAATGTCCTCAATAAATTCAGGAAAACTATTAAGAGTTATATCCATATTTTCTATATCGAAACTTTCGGCAAAAAGAGCCAGACTTGCTCCATATTCTTCAAGTAGATTTATTGAGTTTATAGTCCCCATATCTTGGATTTTTTTTGCAAAATCTAAAATTTCATGAATAAAATGATCTTTTTTAATCTCTTCCCATTCCTCAAGAATTTCATTTTCTAATTGACTAATGATTTCTTGCGAAACTCCGCCCGAACTCCGACTTTCCTGAACTTCCCTGGCTGTTGTTTCTTCTGCTTTCTTTTTGGTAAACTTAATAAATTTGCTTGCCTCCTCTAAAATATCATTCATTTGAGCCGGTTTCATAACAAAACCATCAAAACCAATTTTCTTTATTTTTGTTAGATCGCCCTCCATAACAGATGCACTTAAGGCTACAACCGGAATGTTTTTAATTTTATCATCGGATTTGATTCTTTTTGTAGCCTCAAAACCATCAAGTACAGGCATTTTCAAATCCATAAAAATCAAATCGGGATTTTGTTTTTTGGCAATTTCTATACCGTCAATTGCATTTTCTGCTTGAAAAATCCTCACATTTGTATTTTTGAAAAACTCATCAATCAATGTTCGATTGACATCATTTTCGTCCACCACAAGTATTTTTCCTTTTGAAAAACTAACTATATCGAAATTGATTTTTTCTTTTACTCCTTTTCCGATTTCCTTGCTGGCTATTAAAACATCCTTCAGAACAACTTCAAATTTACTTCCTTTTTTAAGTTCACTTTCAACAGAAATTTCACCATCCATTATGTCCAACAATCGTTTGGTTATGGTAAGTCCCAATCCTGTTCCTCCAAATTGTTTTACACTCTGCCCGCTTTGTTGGGTAAACGATTTAAAAATATCTTTAAGCTGATCTTTACGAATTCCAATTCCCGAATCTTGAATTGTAATAATTAGGTCTAATGTTGATTTGTTTTTCTCGCTAAGAATTTTGTTTACTTTAAATTTCACGAAGCCCATTTCGGTAAATTTCACCGCATTACCTATCAAGTTGAATAAAACCTGACGCAAACGAGTTTCGTCTAACAAAAGTTTGTTGGGAATATCGGGGGCAAGATCAACTACAAATTCAAGATTCTTATCCAACATTTTTAAAGCAAACATTTGTTTTATTTCGTTGAAAAGCGAAAAAGGATTCACTGCCTGATATTCTACCGTCATTTTTCCAGCCTCGATTTTTGAAAGGTCTAAAATGTCGTTTATCAGGGTTACAAGCCCGTTCCCTGCCGATTTTATTGAATCTAAATATGAGAGTTGTTTTTTATTGGTGATTTGAGTATTCAACAAATCAGTGAAACCAATAATTGCATTCATAGGGGTTCTAATTTCGTGGCTCATGTTGGCCAAAAATTGACTTTTAGCATGATTGGCTTTTATGGCTTCTTCTTTAGCTTTTTCTATTTCCAAATTCTTGAGTTTCAAGCCTTTGTTGGCTTTTCGTTTAGAAATATATCTGCTGAAAACTAATACGATTAACAATAAAAGTAAAATTGAGGATAAGATTAATAAATAACCAAAATTTCTCTGAATTTCGTTTTCCTCTGAAAGAAATTCTATTTCTTCCTTATTTTTTTTCGCTTCATATTTAGTTTGCATTTCGCTGATTTGTTTTACCTGCTCTACTTTATAAATTGAATCATTCAGCTCTATAAACTTTTTTTGATATTGGTAGGCTTTTCTATAGTCCTTCATTTTATAACAGATTTCAGCAAAATTTTCAATAGCAACTTTTTCTTCTGCCAATAAGCTTCCCCTTTCTGCTGATTCTAAGGATAGTTTTTGATATTTAAGGGCGTTTTCGTATTGCTTAATATTTAGATATACTTTTGAAATATTATGATAAACCGTTGATAAAAACTTATAATTTTTCGATTTTTTTTGGCTTTTCAAAAATTTGAAGAAATATGTTAGTGCTTTTTGATAATCTTTTACAATTGAATAATGATTGCCAATATCGTGAATTATGAAATTTTCTGATTGTCTGTTTTTAGTTTTTTTTGCTATTTCTAATGCTTCTTTTCTCAATTTTAGCGACTTACTATATTCTTTTTTGAATAAAGCCATATTTGCAGATTCGTTAAGGGAGCTAATCAAAATCGCATTCTCGTTATTAGCTTTTGCTATTCCGACAGATTGCGTAAAATATTTCAAGGCTTGCTTGTGATTTTTCAAAAATCGAAAACAAAAGCCTAAGTTATTGTAGGCAATTGCTATAATTTTCTGATTGTCAATTTCCTCACCAATTTTTAATTGATTAATGAAAATGGACAATGATTGCTCGTAGTCGGCAAAATACCTCATATTAATATTGCCCTTCAAATTTAATATTTCAGCCATTTGCAACTTTGATTTATTGGCATCATCGTTTTTTGCTTTTTCAGTACGATTTAGTGCATGGCTTAAATAAAATAAGGCAGAATCATAAATTTCTTCTGTATAATAAAACAATCCTAATTTTAGGTTTTCTTCTCCAATTTTTAAATCATTCCCCATATTTTCAGATAGATCTATTGCATTTTTATGATATGAAACTACCAATTTGTTGTTAGAATTTCTGTAGGCAGCATCTGCTAATTTATTTAGGATTTCGATTTTTTCGGTTTCGGAAGCCATTCTCAGTTCAGTTTTCAAGCTATCAACATTTCGACTTTTTTTTGCAAAAACAGTTGTCTGCTGAAAAACAAAAATTGAAAGGCAAATGATACTATAAAAAATTGCTCGCATTTTTTCTATTTTAAAATATTTTCATGCAAAATTATTACATTTCTTAATTTTATTTATCTAAAAATTGAAAAAAGAATTCTCGCATGTCTGTTCTATTTCTATGATTTCCACCAACGGCTACCTGAAGAACATTAATTTCGTTATCGATGAAAGAATTTTCCGAAATTCCAATTGCTGTCAGATATGCTCCATAAACAGCACCTGTATCAATATTTATCGAAATCAAATCTTCGAGGGTAGAATTTACTTTGTATCTAAAATACTTACCCTTTTCAATTTTTACCTCATTTTCTGCAAATTGCAATTGAGGATATCCAAACTTTTGATAGGGATTCTTTTCTTGTAAATATTTGTCGTTCAGTATGGTTGGAGAATGTCCATTGACTACAATGTATTCACCAATTTTTTTTTCTGCCAATTCTCTTGTCCAAATCATCGAATTTGCAAGTTCAGTTTTACTTTCTTGCAAAAACTTTTGAAAGTCGGAATAATTCTTAATTTTTAATTGTTGCTCAACATCAAACTTTCTGTTCAGTCCTGCATGAACAAATGCAAATTTCAAAAAGTTGTTTCTGTAAATTATCTCTTCGGTGTGCGAATATGACAGCTTGTTCAAAAAATCGAAGTAAATATCTGGGAGACTGAAATCATCGGGTTTGAAATTGTCCGATTTCGAAAATCTAAACATTTTTGGATAGTATAATTTCTTATGAATTGCATCTGGTGGGTTGAACGAGGCAATTGTTTCACGCATTCCGTTTTTATTGAACAAGTCTTTTAGATACTTATCGAAAAGTTCTGTTTTATTATAGAATTGAAGAAACATATCTTCGTGATTTCCAGCCAAAAATACTTTTTCATGTTCTATATTTAATAAATAATCTATTACTTGTTTTGAATTTGGGCCGTGATCGATATAGTCGCCAAGAAAAATAAATTTACTAATTTTTTTCCCAAAGGTTGACTCCTTCATTTTTATTGCTGAAACGAGCCTCACAAGAGGATCAAGCATTCCATGAATATCTCCTATTATCCAAATCATATCAAACTGATGGTATTCTAATTAATATTTTCATTTTCGGATAATTGTTTTTGTATTTAAAACAATGAATCTAAGTAATTTACAATAATATTTTACCTTTCAAAAACACAATAATTAATGATTGCTAATTAATCCATTAGCACATCTTCTTGAGTTTTTTAATAATATTTGGAAATTCGTGCAATGTTTTATCCAGATTTTCAATGTCGAAACTTTCTGAGTATAAAATTAGTTCGTCTCCATATCTTTCAATTAATTGCATTTTATATTTGCTACCCAAATCTATTATCTCTTTGGCGAATTCAATAATGTCGTGAATAAAGTGGTTTTGAACTATCGGTTCCCAGCGTGGCAACAATTCGTCTTCTAATTGTTTTATCAATTCAGGCAATTGAGCCTTTATCTCATTAGAAATTGTCTCTATTTGCACATTGTTCTTGCTGTAATTGCTATTCTCAGATTTTTTTTCCTTAGTAGAATACTTCAAGTACTTTACTAATTTGCCATAAATAGATGAAATTTTTATTGGCTTAAACAATACATCGTCGAAACCTACTTCTGACAATTTTGATATTTCGTTTTTCAAAATAGATGCAGTGAGTGCAATAATCGGAATTGATGCAGTTTTTGGATTTGACTTAATTTTTTCTGTTGCCTTGTATCCGTCCATTACTGGCATTCTGATATCCATTAAAATTAAATCCGGTTTGTAAACAGAAATAAAGTCGATCGCCTGCTGTCCATCTTCGGCTTCAACAATTTTCACATTAGTATTTTCAAAAATTCCTTTTACTAAATTTCTATTATGTGCAATGTCATCTACTATAAGCATTTTGGCATTGTGAAAATCAATCAATTCATAATCAAAGTAGTCTTCATTTTCATTAATATCAATATTCGATTCAATTGAAATATTATAAAAAGTGATAACAAATTTACTTCCCTTGTTTACTTTGCTTTCCATCTGAATGGAGCCGTCCATCATCTCAATTAGATTTTTAGTAATAGAAAGTCCTAAGCCAGAGCCTCCAAATTTTTTCGTATTTTGTCCTTCCTGCTGTTTGAACGATTCGTAAATAATGTCTTTTTGACTTTCTGAAATTCCAATTCCGGTGTCTTCGATTGAGAAAATGAGATCTATAGTATTTTTACTTCTTACTAAGCTTCGCATAGACATTATAATTTTTCCATCGTTGGTAAATTTTATTGCATTTCCAACTATGTTATATAAAATTTGTCTGAGTCTTACATCGTCAATAATAATTGCCTTTGGAATATTTTTTTCAATATCTAAAATAAAATCAAGTTTCTTTTCTTCTATTTTTATTGAGAAAGTTTGCTTGATGTCGTTGCAAATATCTATAATATCAACTATTGAAAATTGCAGTTCGAGTTTTCCGGCTTCAATTTTAGACAAATCAAGAATGTCGTTTATTAGCCTTAAAAGATTTTTACTACTTGAGATGATAGATTCGATATATAACCTATGTTTTTTATCGGTGATTAATGTACTAAGCAGGTCGGTGAAGCCGATAATGGCATTCATCGGCGTTCGGATTTCGTGACTCATGTTTGCCAGAAATTCACTTTTTGCTTTTGTAGCAGCTTCGGCTTGTTCTTTTGCCACTATTAGGTCTTTGTTTATTTTGTTTAGTTTTGAAGTCCTCTCCTTCACCCTACTTTCCAGTTCTTCGTTCATGCGTTTCAAAGATTCTGAGGCTTCTTTTCGTTGCAGTGCATTAACTATCAATTCGCTAATAAGCTTCAAAAATACTATGTTTTCGTCTGTCCATTCTCTTTGTATTTTTAGGTTTTCAACACCGAGAAAACCAATAATTTTTTCTTTCAATTTGATAGGTACATTCAACAGAGCCTTTACATTGAAGTCTCTTAAAGTTTCTTTATCGAAGTTTGCAGCATTTGGCAGCATTTCAATGTCGTTGATAAGAAAAATATGTCCTGACAAAATAATATTGTTTATCCATGCAAATTCTTCAACCGCTACATTCGACAATCTTTCTTTCTGCGATTCAACTCCTTTTGAACACCATTCGTGAGTATTTTTCATTTTTTTGGCATCCTTAGAATATAAAAAGATGTGAGTTCTATCAACTTTAAGAAATCGCCCTATCATTCTTATTGCAAAATTTATTGCAACATCAATTTCTTCGAAAGGCGAGTTGATGAAGCTTGTTGAGATTCGGGATATTATCTTCTCAAATTTTGCTTGATTCTTTAATTTATATTCAGCCTTTTTGTATTCTGTTACATCTTCAGAAATTCCTAATATGAATTTTGGAACACCCTTATCATCAAATAATGGGATTTTTTTTGTGTGTAATATTCTTTTTCCTTTATTTTTTGTTGTTACTTTTTCAAAGGGTATATCTTTCAAAGTTCGGCGAGCAATAACCAATTTGTCGTTTCGGAAGAAAAAATCGGCTTCGCTTTTTGGGAAAAAATCGTAGTCGTTTCTGCCAAGCAGTTCTTCTTTCGAATACCCAAGAAGGTCTTCTCCAGCCTTATTTATGCTTACAAAACGCAAATCTCTGGCATCTTTTATAAAAAGCATATTTGGTAAGTTCTTTATGATTGTATTTAAGAACTTTTCGCTTTGTCTTAATTCTTCTTCTGCCTTCTTCCTTTCGTTAATATCAATAATTGTATAAGCAAAAAATGCAGGCTCCGTGTCTTTTCCTTTTACTATACTGCTGTTGAGAAGTACCGGAATTTCCTTTCCTGTAATGTTTTTATATGAAATTTCTCTAATTGGTTGAGTTTCCAGATTTATTAAATTATCATTTACTTCTTCAAGTGTAATCAACTGTTCTTTAGACATATATGAAGCAAAATAATTGTTAATGATTTCTTCTATATCAAATCCTAAAACATCGGCAAAAAATTGATTTATATAAACTATTTTCCCGTTCATATTGGTTATTGCTACCCCATATGTTGCCTTATCTGAAATAGATTTATGGCTGCTGATTTCACTGAATTTATTCTCAAATTCAATGGCTAATTTATCAACCAGTTCTGATAAGCTTCTAAGTTCGTTTTGTTTTTTCACATTAACTCTTGCCGAATAATCGCCTTTTATAAGGCTTTGAACAGCTTTTGCAATGGAGTGTAAAGACAAGAAATTCCATTTTAAAACAAAATTATTGATAATTACAAAAAGCAAAAGACAAGAAGCAAAAATAATAATCAACAAATTGCGTGCTTTAAAAATGGTTTCGGAAAATTCCACTACTGATAGAAACAAATATAGTTTTGCATGATTGTCAGGAATATGAACAATTCTATTGTCGAAATTTGTATTGGTTTCTGGGAGTCGAAGATTTAGCTCTATTTCGTCAGAAAAAAGCAAATACTGCTGATTATTATACACTACTAATTCGCCTTCTGAAGAATTGTTTTCTTTAAAAAAAGAAAGTTGATTTTTCAAATTTTCATCAATTGTGTTAAAATATAAAGTATAATTAGCTGAGAATAAAACAGCCCCAGATATGTATTTGTTAACAATATTTTGAATTGAATCTGTATTAAATTTAGAATTTATAAATCTGGAAATTTCATTAATTGTGAGGTTTTCGTTATTTGAACAATAAAAACTTTCAATCTCGTATGATATTTTAGATTTAAACATTTCAAAAATTGTTTCACCTGAATTTTGATATGACTTTTGAATCGATTTTTGAAAAATCCCAAAAACTAAATAAAACGAAATCAAAAGAAATATCAATAGTATTAAGCCGGAAGTATTATTTATTCTATATCGAAATCTTTTGAATGAAACTTTTTGCTGTATATCTTTACTCATTGTATATATTATACTTTGATATTTGTTCTATTTTTTTTGCAAATATTTAGTGCACATGAGAATATGAATTGAATAGAAATTAAATCCTAAATATTTAAATAATTACTATTTCATCTATTTTCCTTTTTTTTCGATATCAATATTTGCCTTTTTAACTTCTTCAATTTTCAACTTCCAAGAGAAATTATCGCTTTGTAATTGCTCATTCGTTAGCTCCGAGACCAAACCAATACCAATCATATTAAAAATAAATAACTTAACTGGTTTTAAATCAATATGATTTACATAATTTTCTTGCACGCATACACCGTCGATATAATACAAAATACTTATTTTAGCATCTACATTATATTCGTTTGTATTTTTCATTTTAACATCTAAAATTAGTGGAGAGTTTTTGTTGCAAAATTTAGAATGTTTCCATTTATAATAAACTGTAATACCATCTTTCTCAGAATGTTTTTCATAACCAAATTGAGCATTTGCCTGAAATGCAAACATTAAAATTAGAATTATGGTAGGAATGAAATATTTCTTTATGATCAAATTCATTTTTTTAGGTTTAATAAATTATCAATTCGCAAGATAAGTAAAAACAACCGAATTTAAAGTTTTTATTTGATAGCCTTCACCAGGAATCATATTGACAATATTATTTATGCCAAATGAAGGCCAATAAATAAGTCCATTGCCGTTTTTCACAATCACAATTTCGTTCACTATTGGTGCTAACATAGATTCTATTAATGCCTGAGATTGCCGCAAATATCCAATAAAACTCCAATTTTGCAGGATTGTAATTGGGCTGAGTTCTGGAACCGAAGCATTTCCATAAACAACAAGCGTTTGTGGAGAGTTCATTTTTATTTGGTAGCCTTCACCTAACACTAAATCTCCAATATTGTTCAATCCGAAAAGTGGCCAATAAACCATTCCGTTTGTATTTTTTACAAGAATAATTTCAGGAAATAAATAATTCATCACACTATCAATGTTCGATTGAAATGGGTTCATATAAGTTGAAATAATACTCCAACCGGTTTGCATATTTATTACTTGGTTTTCTGTCAAATAAATTATTATTGAATCACTTGCAGAACAATTATTACTATCTGTAACCATTACTGAAAAATAGTTTGCTCCTGAATTTATCAAAGAACTATCTACCAAAATTGTTTGGTT
Organism: Bacteroidota bacterium; assembly: GCA_018692315.1. Lineage (NCBI taxonomy): Bacteria > Pseudomonadati > Bacteroidota > Bacteroidota bacterium. Next base: position 23,021 of record JABHKC010000122.1, read on the forward strand.
TGTCTGGCCGTTGCTCCATAAATATGAAATAAATCCTGCACCGGCATCAATCGTATAAATTTGTGAAAACCCAATAGTTGTATCGTTTCCAAGATATGTTACGGGATTTTGAACTAATGAAACATTTATGCTATCTCCCTCAGTATCTTCGCATTCATTTGTAACTGCTACATAATATAATCCTAAATTTGAAATTGTTATTTGCTGGGAAGTTTCTCCTGTTGACCAGAAAAAATCGTTTCCGGGATTTCCAGCATTTAGTTCAAAGGTGTTGCCTTCGCATAAAACAGTATCATTTCCAAGATTAACCAGAGGAACTGGAAATATATCAATCTCAAAAGTATCAGAATCAATACATCCGGAGTATGCAACATCTACAAAAATGGTCATTGCAAAATCCGGCATAATAGTAACAGCTTGATTTGTAGCACCATCAGACCAAAGAAAAATTGCGCCCGGATTACCGGCATCAAGAAAAATACTGTCTTTTTCACAAACTGTAGTGTCTTCGCCAAGAAAAACTGAAGGAGACGGAAGGGGAGTAATTAGTATAGAATCTGAATCTGAACATCCAAAATTATCAACTAAAACGCTGAAAATAGTTGGTGTACCGGGCGATGCAAATATTGTTTGATTAGTATCGCCGTTCGACCATAAAATACTTAATCCAGTGTTTTGCGCATCAAGAAAAACAGAATCTCCTTCGCATATTGTAGTATCGTTTCCGAGATTTACAATTGGTTGTGGAACTGCATTAATATTCACAATTTCGGTAGCAAAACCACATTCATTATTTACAACAATGCTGTACAATCCACTTGTGGTCACTGTAATACTTTGAGTAGTTTCACCGGTTGACCAAAAATAGTTTGAGCCTGGATTTCCGGCATCAAGAATTGCTGAACCACCATTACAAAAACTAATATTATTGTTAAAATTTACCGAAGGAGCAGGTGTAACTTGAACATATACAGAATCAATAATAAATCCGCAACCATCAGAGATTGTAACATAATACATACCTGAATTTGTAACCAAAATTGAATCAACATATTGGTCGGTTGACCAATAATAGTTTGTCCCCGTCCCTCCTACAATCAAAATCAAAGAGTCGCCATAACAAATTGTAGTATCTCCAAATAAATTCGAAATGGGCAAATTGGCTATTTCTACTAAAATTGTATCATAAGATTCGCAGGCTGAAGTGTCTGTTATTGTAATATAATATTCAGTAGTAAATAAGGGACTTACAGAAATTGTTTGAGTAGTCTCGCCTGTTGACCACAAATAGCTTGCAGCGAAATTTCCCGCATCTAAAAGCAAAGTATCGGTTTGGCAAATTAAAGTGTCGTTGCCAAGATTTATGGGTTGTGCTGCACAAGCATTATAATACACAACCAACTTTGGGTGCTTCGTACTATCCGAGTGATCGCTTGATGCAAAAACTAATCTACGATAGTAACTTGCAGTTTGCATTTGCAATTTGAAACCAAAACCTGTTGTAGGATTATCTATAATATCCTGTATCAAATTCGAAACATCTAAGTTTTCATAATCTTGAGTTAAACTTGTAGATTGAGGCATTATGACCTGATTTTGGGTAGTAGTAGCCGGCGCTGTATTCCATGTTACTGTTTGCTCGTTCCACGGTTGAATTACTCTTTGAATTAAGGTAGCGTTTGATCCGCTCGGACTCCAATGGTCGGGTTCGGAAGGAGTTGGAGAAAAATATAATGAAAAGAAAGCACTATCAATAGTCGCTCCAAAAGGAATTGAGCTTAAATCAAACTCAATTAATTGATGCAAGTGCCCAGATCCACTATTGCCGCTATTCCAAGTCCATTCTGAAATTTGAAAATCTGAACAATTTCCAAAATTGCTTGTATTAGAAGGCCCAAAAGTTCCGGTTTGAGAAGAAAGATACCAAAGTTTAGCATCTTTTCCATTAGCAGAACTAGGTTGAAGAACCAAAGGAGATTGCGCTATTGATAGATTTACTATTAAAATATTTGAAATAAAAAAAACAAGTAAACATAATTGACTTATTTTCAGATACCGCACAATATTCAAAAATGCCTCAGTTCTATTTTTCATAATTTGCTGTATTTATTTCTACAAATTTATGAAATATAAAACTCTTTATACCATTTTAACTAAATAAATCTCCAAAAAACAAATATATGTAAGATTAAAACAAACTTTCTAATTAGCGGGATAAGTTAAAATAACATTATTCACTAATTTTATTTGATAACCTTCGCCTGGCACCATATTTACAATTGCATTTAAATTATACAGAGGCCAATAAACAAATCCGTTTCCGTTTTTAACTAATACAATTTCATTCTCTATTGGAGCTAACATAGTTTCTATAGAAGCCTGTGTTTGCCTTAAATATCCGATGAAACTCCAACCTTGCGGGAATGTAATTGGAGAAAGTTCTGGTAGCACTGCATTTCCATAAACAATAAGTGTTTGTGGCGAATTTACTTTAACTTGATAGCCTTCGCCGATTACCATATCTCCAATGCTATTCAAAGCATAAAGAGGCCAATAAGTCATTCCGTAAGAGTTTTTAACCAAGATAATTTCTGAAGCCAAATAGTTCATTACGCTGTCGATGTTTGGCTGAAAAGGAACCATATAAGTCGAAATAATATTCCAACCACTTTGCATATTAATAGCCTGTTTATCAATCATATAAATAAATATTGAATCGGTACTATAACAATAATTTGTATCGGCAACTAAAACTGAAAAATAATTTGCTCCATAATTTAACAATGAGCTATCTAAGGAAATAGTTTGGTTTGTTTCGCCATTGCTCCATAAATATGAAATGTATCCTGTTCCGGCATCTACGGTATAAACTTGCGAAAAACAAATAGTTGTATCGTTTCCAAGATTAACTTCAGATTGTTGAGCAAAATTTACAATTATAGTATCGCCGGCAACATCTTCGCACTGATTAGTTGAGTTAACTGTATAAAATCCTGAATTTGTGATAATTATTTGCTCGGTGGTTTCGCCTGTTGACCATAAATATTCATTACCTGAATTCCCTGCATCTAATTCAAATACATTCCCATCACATAAAACTGTATCGTTTCCCAAATTTATTTGAGATATTGGGAAAATATTTATTTCAAAAGTATCTGTTTCTGTGCAGCCAAAGCTTGAAACATTTACAAAAACAGTCATAGAAAAATCAGGCATAAAGGTAGCGGTCTGATTTGTCGAACTATCAGACAAAAAAAAAGTTGATTCTGGATTTCCAGCATCAAGAAAAATACTGTCTTTTTCACAAACTGTTGTGTCTTCGCCAAGAAAAACTGTTGGTGAAGGTTGTGGCGCAATAAGAATAGAGTCAGTTGCTAAACAACCAAAATTATCGATAAGAACACTATAAATAGTAGGTAGATTTGGAATTGCCAGTATAGATTGCGTAGAATCTCCATTTGACCAGAAAAAATTCATCCCCTGATTTTGTGCATTTAGTAAAACGCTTTCCCCTGCACAGATTATAGTATCATTTCCAAGATTTACATAGGGTGTCGCAATAGATAAAACAGAAACACTATCAACAACAATTCCACATTCGTTACTAACAACTAAACTATATACTCCTGAAGAATTAACCTCAATATTTTCAGTTGTTTCACCTGTTGACCATAAATATTCTGAACCAGGATTGCCAGCCTCAAGGATTACTGAATCGCCAAAACAAATGTTTATTTCATTTGTTAAATATAAGTTTGGTGTTATAATTACATCAACATTTACAGAATCAGTAATAAAACCACAACCATTTGAAATTGAAACATAATAAATTCCTGAATTAGAAACAGCTATAGAGTCAACATATTCATCAGTGGACCAATAGTAGGAAGCATTTGCATCTCCCACAATTAATATTACAGAATCTCCTGAGCAAATCGTTGTGTCTTCAATCAAATTTGAAACCGGAGAACTATTTACCTCTACCATTATCGAATCGTAGCTTGAGCAAGCATTATCTACCACAGTAACAAAATATTCTGTTGTAAACATAGGATTTACAGTAATTGCCTGAGTTGTTTCACCTGTTGACCACAAAAAACTACTTGCTCCAGAATTTCCTGCATCCAATTGCAAAGTGTCTATTCCACAAATTAAGGTATCATCGCCAATATTAACTGTTGGTGCAAGACAATTGGAATAATAAACCACAAGTTTTGGGTGCACCGATGCGTCTAAATTATCACTTGAAGCAAAAACTAACTTCCTATAAGCACTTGCAATTTGCATACTTATTCTAAAGCCAAATCCTTCTGTCGGATTATCAAGCATATCCTGAACCAAAGATGTAACTACAATATTTTCATAGTTTTGAGTAGGGCTTGTTGATTGTAGTAAAACCACCTGATTTTGCACACTATAATTTGGAGCATTATCCCAGGTAACCACTAATTCATTCCAAGGTTGAATTATCCTTTGAACTAAACCAGCATTAGAACCTGACAAGTTAAAATGAGTTCCTTGTATTGAGTTTACATCATGATACAGGAATAAAAATGCACTATCGATTGTCGTGCCCAAGGGAATTGAGGATAGGTTAAATTGAACCAAGCTAGCTATACTTCCTGGGAATCTTCTCCAATTCCATGCAGCTGCGACAAAATCAGTACTATTCCCGTAGTTTGTAGTATTGGTAGGTCCGAAATTTGCTAAGTTTTGATTACTTAAATACCAAATCGTAGCATCTTTTCCAGCAATAGCATTTGGTTGTAGAGTTAAAACCGTTTGAGAATTTGCATTCTTACCTATTCCAAAGATGGATAAAACGAAAAAAACTATAATCCAAATTCTCTTTGCTTTCATAATAAACTTATTATTTATACTTCCTTAAATCACTTTTAAAATATAACTATACAATGTTGCATATTAAACTCTGTAATAATTACATTTTTGTAATCTAAGCAAATATATAATAATTATAATCAAATACAAATATTTTATGAAACATTTAACTTTTGTACCATTAAATTACTAATTTTAACTTTCAAAAAAAGACACTATATAAAAGCAAACAGCAAAACTTCATTATGAAACCTCATTTTAAAAAAGATTTACATTTTTTCAGTCATAAAATAATATTTTATAAATAAATACAATTCTAACATATACTTTTGTACAGAATTAATAAAAATACTATGATTTGTTTCCCAAATGCAAAAATAAATATTGGATTAAATATAATTCATAAAAGAAACGATGGATTCCATAACATTGAATCTGTATTTCTTCCAATTCAGCTTTGTGATATTTTAGATTTTGTTGAGATTCAAAAAGATACTAAAAAAAATACCTACCTTGAAATTTCTGGAATTCAAATTGATGGAGAAAACCAAGACAATCTGATCATGAGAGCTTATAGACTGTTGGCTAATGAATTCAATTTACCCGAATTAGAAATTCATTTACACAAAAAAATTCCTATGCAAGCTGGTTTGGGCGGGGGATCAGCAGATGCTGCATTTTTGCTAAATTGTTTGAATAGAAAGTATAACTTAGGTTTAAGTTTGGCAAACTTAAAACGTTATGCTTCACAAATAGGTGCTGATTGTTCTTTTTTCGTAGAAAATAAAGCGGCTTTTGTTTCCGGAAAAGGTGAGATTCTTGAATCAATTGATATTGATTTGTCAAAAAATAATATCGTAATAGTTAAAACGAATATAAACGTTTCTACTGCTGAGGCATATGCTGGAGTTATTCCCAACAAGCCAAAATATCCTTTGAAGGAATTGATAAAATCGCCTATATCAGAATGGAAGAATAAAATTCATAACGATTTTGAAGATGGCATTTTTTCAAGCAACAGTAAATTGAAAGAGATAAAACAAAAACTCTATGATTTAGGTGCCGAATATGCTTCAATGTCGGGAAGTGGTTCAGCAATTTATGGCATTTTCGATAAGGAAATTTGCATCCAAAAACAATTTAAAGATTGTTTCGTTTGGCGAGGTAAAGTAATTTCGAATTACTAATTCATACTTAGAAATTAACAATCAGACAATTTTGGACAAAAATATGTTTTGAGAACTAAAAGCAATTATTCAAACTCAATAAGAAGTTCGTTTTTAGGAACTGCTTGCCCTTCAGCAACATGAATCTTTTTTATTTTCCCGTTAAATGGAGCCAATAGTTTGTTCTGCATTTTCATAGCTTCAATGATAAGAAGTTTGCTGCCTTTCTTGACCTTTTGATCATTCTTAACAAATAATTTCAAAATGGTTCCTGGAATAAATGCAGCTAATTTTTTCTCATCAGGCTTTTCCCAATTTTTGCGATTCTCGAATTTCTTTGAAAATTGAGTAATATATTTACCCCCATCAATAATAATCGATTTATTTTTTGGCTTTATTTCAGTTTCTTTTTCCATGATTATTTCTGTTCATTATTAAATAATCTTTTCATTACATAAATACAAAATATTGGCAATCTTCGTTCCGAAGTTTTTTAGAATGGTGGGATTCCATGTTTTTTGTTTGGAATTGGAACTGCTTTATTTACAGAAACTTCTATTGCATGAAGCAAGAATTTTCTGGTTTCAACAGGCTCAATAACAGTATCGACATATCCTTTCGCAGCAGCAACATATGGATTTGCAAATTTCTCTTTATATTCTTTAACCTTAAGTTTTCGCATTTCTTCAGGATTTTCTGCCTCTGAAATTTCTTTTCTGAAAATGATATTTGCTGCTCCTTCAGGTCCCATAACTGCAATTTCAGCAGCCGGCCATGCAAAAACAAAATCGGCTCGCAAATGTCTCGAATTCATTGCAATATATCCTCCACCATAAGCTTTTCTGAGAATAACTGAAATCTTTGGAACAGAGGCTTCACAATAAGCATAAAGTATCTTTGCTCCGTGCCTAATAACTCCTGCATGTTCTTGATCAACGCCCGGCAGATAACCTGGCAAATCGACCAAAGTAACAATTGGAATACTAAATGCATTGCAAAATCTGATGAAACGGGCTGCTTTATCAGAAGAATCAACATCAAGAACTCCGGCTAATACCAATGGTTGGTTCGCTACAAAGCCAATTGTTTCGCCATCTAATCGGCCAAAACCTATTACTATGTTTTGTGCCCAATCTTTTTGTATTTCGAAAAAATCGGAATCGTCAACCAGAGATTTTATTACATCTAATATATCGTATGGTTGCTTTGGATCTGATGGAACAATATTTTCGATTTTGTATTCCCGCAAAGGTTTTTTCGATGGAAATGGTCTGGCTTTTTGCTTATTATTCCATGGAATAAATTTGATAAGTCTTTTTATTTGATCGAAACATTCACTTTCTGTTTTAGCAAAAAAATGAGCATTTCCTGTAATTTGGCTATGTACTTTTGCTCCTCCAAGTTCTTCCATCGAAATTTCTTCACCGAGTACAGTCTTAATTACTTCAGGACCTGTAATGAACATTTTCGATATATTTTCAACCACAAAAACAAAATCTGTGAGAGCAGGAGAATATACTGCACCTCCTGCACAAGGACCTAAAATTACTGAAATTTGAGGTATTACACCGGAAGCCAGAGTATTCCTGAAAAATATCTCACCATAGCCGGCCAAAGAATTTACTCCTTCCTGAACTCTTGCCCCACCCGAATCATTAATTCCAATTAAAGGAACACGCATTTTCATAGCATGATCCATAATTTTTGTAATTTTACGGGCGTGCATCAAGCCTAATGAACCTCCTGCTACTGTAAAATCTTGTGCATAAATACAAACAGGCGCTCCATAAATTTTTCCGGTACCAATAATTACTCCGTCGCCATGCAGAGTTTTTTTATCCATATTAAAATCTCTGGCTTCGTGAGCTACAAAAAGGTCGTATTCGTGAAACGATTCTTTATCGAGAAGTGTTAAAATTCTTGTTCTCGCTGTAAGCTTTCCTAATGCTGCTTGTTTAGCAATAGCTTTTTCTCCGCCCCCTTGAAATACTTCTTCTTTCCTTTTCTGAAGTTCCCGAATTTTACGTTTAAGTCCCATTTTATATATTCTTAGTTATACACAAATATTTATATTTTTTCTACATTTTCTGAAAAAGAAAAAGCTTCAAAAGTATTATTTTTTTTTAAACCAAATTATTTCTTTTTATCATGAAAAAATTAGTCTATTAAATCCTAATATTTTCATTTTTCAGCACAAACTGTGATGCTTAGAATTTTTGCATCACTATTAAGGTAAATCTCATACTCTTCTAGCGAAAGGTACTGTTTTACAAGTCCTTCGGGTAATATGTAAAGTTTCTCATCAAGAATTTTTACATTTTTAAATCCCGATTTTTCAATAATATTTAAATAGTCCTGTTTGTTGATTGCACCTGCGACACAACCGACATATAATGAAGCCGATTTTCTTAACTTATCGGGCAAATTTCCCGAGACTACAATATCAGAGATGCTAAATTTCCCATGCTCTTTCAAAATCCTGTGAACCTCTGAAAAGGCTTTGTTCTTGTCAGGGACAAGATTCATAACACAATTACTAATCACAATATCAGCAGACTTGTTTTCCACAGGAAGTTTTTCAATGTCTCCATAACGAAATTCGACATTTTTATATCCAAGCTTTTTGTTATTCTCATTGGCTTTAACTATCATAGCCTCAGTAAAATCAACACCAATAACTTTGCCTGTTTCACCAACAAATCTCCTTGCAACAAAAGCATCGTTTCCGGCACCAGAGCCCAAATCAACAACTGTGTCGCCTTTTTTTATGCTGACAAATCCGGTTGGAATTCCGCAACCAAGACCATAATCAGCATCTTTTTCGTAACCAGAAATTTCTGAATAATCCTTACTAAAATCAGTACTTCCATCAGGGAAAATATTATCGGTACCACATCCGCAACAACAGGATTTTTCTGATTGTACTATTTCTGCATATTTTTCTTTTACTGTATCTTTAATTTCTTTCGGCATAATATTTTTTTGTTAATCACTTTATTTTGATTATAACTTCAAGCAATAAAAATACAAAGATACTCAAAACAATTCGTTGGAAAAGTTCCAATAATTGAGTCCACTCCGAAAAATAAAAAAAACGGAATTAAGTCATCAGATGAATTTGTCAATTAACAAATTAACAGATAGCAAAATACCAGGACTTTGCAAAAATATTCATCTGATGACTTTTCGGAGTAGTTCCAATAATTTGTATTTATGAAACATCCCGAAAGTTTCGAAACTTTCGGGATGATTTTTTAATTAGTAATTCGTCATTAGTAATTAATTCGCCGGATATAGTAAAGTATCCGCTGCCGTCATTTTTATTTGGTAGCCTTCGCCGGGATTCATGTTTCCTATGTTGTTGATGCCATACAAGGGCCAATAAACCAGGCCATTGCCATTTTTTACAACATATACATTTGAAGAAATATTGGCAAGCATAGTACCAATGTCTCCGGGGTTTTGGCGGAGGTAGCCATTTATATTCCAGCCTGACTGTAAGTTCAATGGTGTTGTTTCGGGCACAACAGCTATGCCGTTTACTTCAAGGATATTAAAATTGTACATTTTTATAATATAACCTTCTCCAATTTGTAAATTACCAATTGTGTTTACATTATATATTGGCCAAAAAGTTTCTCCAATTTCATTTTTCATAAGAACCATATCGGCGGCTACATCGTCAAAAACTGAATCGCAATCGGGCACATAAGGATCAACATAGCTCGAAATTATTGACCAACCCAGATTTAGATTTACAAAATGTTTGGTGTGGTCGGGGACGTATTGTGTGGCTTTTAGAAGGAAAACATCAAGATCGCCATTGTAATAAAAATAGCCGGGTGAGGTCAGGCTGTCAAATTGAACAGACATTCCTATAAATTTGCCTGCAACAAATATCTCAAAATCATTATTAACAGAAATATTTGTGGGATAAACAGTATGTGATGTGCTGAAAGGAGTTATCCATTGTTTAACACCATCCATACTAAACTTGCAAATAAATGGAGCTAAATCAGGATTATCAACAAATGGGTATATTGTATCTGAAGCAAAGTATATAGTATTAAAACTATTTGGTATGTGAAACGAAAAATAAACATTGTCATCTTTATCACAACTAACAACCGGATATCTATAAGCATCAAGCCAACCAACATTATTTGTGTATTTCGACCAAAACAAGCTGCCACTTGAGTTAAATTTTGCCAAAAATGAATTATCATTATTAAATCCTGTACCTGAAATAGTTGACCATATTGTATCATTATTTATTAAAAATGTTGTACTATTTGATCTTCCACAAAGCAGGATATTGTTTGAACTATCGACCTCTAAATCAAACAAATTGTTCGCATCATCTCCCCCAAAAGGAACATTCCAAAGCAGATTTCCATTTGCGTTAAATTTTAATAGATAGGCGGTATAATTACCGCTTGAAGGTAAAATGCTACCACCAACATTAAAAGGCACTACACTTCCCCTTTCTATATAGTAGATATTTCCATATTCATCTACCACAAGATCAGTGGGCTCATTATCAACAGAACTGTATATTCTCTTTATCCAAAGCTCATTGCCAAGCGAATCGTATTTTGCTATAAAAGCATCTTCGGTTCCTGAATTGCCGATTGTTGTGCCTGCGAAGGTTAGTGAGGGGCTATCGTAATAGCCAGCAATTATAATACTACCATCCATATCTATTGCTAATTTAGTAGGATAATCGTCACCATATCCTCCAAAATAATACATTCCAATGGGATTGCCGGTAGTATCTTGCTTTGCTATAAAAATATCATTTGTTCCAGTAAATGGATTTAAAGTAGTAGATCCATACGAAATAGGCCAATTTGTGTATATATTTAATGTGGAATAAATGAAATTCTTATGTATTTTGCAATCATATATATTGTTATACAATACATTAGCTATTTCGAAAGCAGAATTATTAGTTCCTGCATTATTATAATTAAATAAGTAATTACTGCTTCCAATTAAAATAGTATCCATCGTATGTATAGTGTCTGACAAAGCTGCACCTGGAGAGTTTGTTACTAATTTGCATGAGTTATTGTCTAAGGTTAATAAAATGGGTTTATCATCATTTTCATTTCCCATTGTTCTAAGCCAGTCATAAGAAGTAATTTGTGAAAAACCAAAAAAATAATAAAAAATAAGGGAGAATATTAGTATATGTTTTTTCATACTTTTAATATTAAATTTAAAATAACAAAAATAATAAAATACATATAAGTCAAGGTTTGAAAAGGAAAGAATCAAACCTTGACTTAAGAAATGGGTCTAATACTTGAAAACTTTCCAAAAGTTTTTGAACTTTTGGAAAGATGCTGCTAAAATCTAATTCGCCGGATAAAGCAAAGTATCAGCCGCCAGCATTTTTATTTGGTAGCCTTCGCCCGGGTTCATATTTCCAATATTGTTGATGCCATATATTGGCCAATAGAGTTGACCATTGCCATTTTTTACAATATATACATTAGATGATATTGTTGTAAGCATACTATCAATTGTCCCGCTGTTTTGTCGAAGGTAGCCAATTATATTCCAATCTTGCTGCAGAGCAATAGGCGACCACTCAGGAACATCATAGGATTTAAGGCTCAGTTGAGCCAAAAAAAAATGCGAAAAAGTTGATATTTTTTTCGCATTTTTTTTGAAGCTATAATGTATGGATACTTCCGCTCAATTGAGTTTTAAATCATGTTGGGCTAAGCCACTGAA
>JABHKC010000123.1 GCA_018692315.1 Bacteroidota bacterium
AGCTTCTTGTAGAAATTTTTTTTTACATTTGTCATAATTAAATTTTAAATTAATAATATGACAAATTTGATAATTACTGAAAAACTAAGACTACAAATTCCACAAAAACCACCTCACGAATGTGAGGTTTAGTTCAACAGAATCTATAAATCAGTATTCTAATTCTGGAACAAAATAAAGAATAATAATGGGAACTATCATTAGTTATTTTTGGGATGCTTATAAAGCCATTATTCTTAAAAACAAGTATATACAATCAAAAGAAGAAACTTTAACATCAGAAGGATACAATTTTTTGTTCAGACACTTTTTAGCAAAAATGAGAAAAAAACCAAAATATTATTCAAAACTCAATTACAAAATTGAATCATCAATTTCACTTTTGATGAACAAAAGAAACAATACTTTAACTATACTGAATTAGCAACGCAAAAGAATATAATATGAAATTGCATTATAGCATTAGAAAAATCAATTATAGAGGTTCAAGAATGAAATAAATGCGTTAATAGAAGAAAATGGACATGGAAAAATATAAATTTACTCATACAATTGTATCTCACCGATTCACCAGACTATTTGCTTCAATGCTTATTGTAATTGGTCTGATAGTCCTCATGGGCTGGTTTAGTAGATTGATGTTTCTAACAAGGTTCTCCATTAATGAAGTTCCGATGGCACCAAGTACAGCTTACGTTTTTATTTGTTTGGCTGTGGGCATATGGTTTTATGTTCGTCCACAAAAAATAGCAATAAATCGTTATGCAGTAATCGTTTCTGCCGTATTAGTAGTTTGTTTGTCCTGCTTACTGCTTATTTCAAATAAATTAGAGTACTTTGCTAATTTGGAACACGCTTTTATTGAAATACCTGAAACCCATTTAAGTATGCAACTTGGACACATGTCTCTTGTTACACTACTCCTGTTTATAATTAGTGGTCTTGCAGTGTTGTTTTTACAAAGCAATCGAAAAATATTTAAGACCATTAGCATTATCCTCACGCTGATTATTTTTATAATTAGCTTTATCCTTCTGCTTGGATATGGATTTGGCGCCCCGTTTTTTTATTTCGATAGTTTTATTCCACCTGCAGTATTAACAGTTTTATCATTTCTATTGGTCTCTTTAGCTTTGATATCTGCTTCTGACAAAAACACTTTTTTTGTTAAAAAAATATGGAAGACATCAGCTAGTGCAAAGTTGTTTAGGATTTTTCTTCCTACGACCATAATCATTGTTGTTATTGAAAGTTTAATAGTAATCCGGTTACTTCCGCTTCTTAATATCCACCCCGCTATTGGTGTATCATTGGTAAGCTTAATTGTTGTTGCATTAGTAATAGTAGTCATATCAATTCTTTCGAAAAGTATGGGTAAATCGTTTGATACAGCTCTGAAGAATTTAAGGCTAAGTAAAGAAAGATTTGAGCTGGCAATGCTTGCTTCAAAAGATGGTTTATACGACTGGAACCTGGAAACAAACGAAATTTATTATTCGCCCGGATGGAAGAGCATGTTGGGATATAAAGATGAAGAATTACCGAATGATTTCTCCATTTGGGAGAATTTGACAGAACCCGAAGACGTAAAGAAATCCTGGGAAATGCAACAAGAATTAATAAATAAGCAACGCGACCATTTTGAAATGGAACTTAAGATGAAGCATAAAGACGGGCATTGGGTTGTTATTCTTTCGCGTGCCGAAGCCTTTTTTAATGATAAGGCTAAAGCCATCAGAATAGTGGGTACTCATGTTGATATTTCAGATCGTAAGCACGAAGAAAAAATTATAGCTATAGAATTAAATTTGTTTGAATACGCGATTAATCATTCTGAAGAAGAATTACTCCAGAAATTTTTGGATGAAGCCGAAAAACTTACAGGTAGCAAAGTTGGTTTTTTTCATTATATAGAAGATGATCAGCAGTCCCTTTCACTCCAAACATGGTCCACCAACACATTAAATAATATGTGTAAAGGATTAGGTGAAGCTGCCCGACATTATCCCATCTCTGAAGCCGGTGTTTGGATAGATTGTTTTAAAGAACGTAAACCTGTAATTCATAATGACTATCAAAGTTTAGTGCACAAAAAAGGCTTGCCTGAAGGACATGCCCCTAATTATACGTGAATTAGTAGTTCCTATAATTCGAGGAAAAAAAATTATGGCAGTTCTTGGAGTTGGAAATAAAAATTCGCATTACAACGAAACCGATGTTAAAAGCGTACAACGATTAGCTGATGTTGCCTGGGAAACTGTAGTTAGGAAACAAGCCGAAGAAAACCTAAAAAACACTTTTGACATTTCGCCAAGTATTATTTCAAAAGCGAATATTGAAACTGGTTATTTTATTGAAGCAAATCAGGCAGTAACAAGAATATTGGGTTATACTGTTGAAGAGTTTACATCACGACCACTAATGGATTTTATTCATCCGGATGACAGTCAAAGTACGAACAATGAGATTTCAGAACAGATGAAAGCTAATAATATAGCGACTTTCTTTGAAAATCGTTATTTGTGCAAAAACGGTTCTTATAAATGGATAGCTTGGCATTGTTCAAAAGCCGATGAGAATGGGGTTGTAACAGCTATTGGCACTGATATTGAAGAGCGAAAGCTAGCGGAAGTAACTTTAATAAAAAGCGAGGAAAGATACCGTAACCTTGTCGAAAATATAGCGGATGTTATCTTTATTTTAGACGAAAAAGGAGTTGTTCAGTATATATCGTCAAATATTGAATTCATTTTGGGTTATACCTCCGAAGATATTGTAAATCACCATTATTCATATTATGTCCATCACGATGATCTCGAAATAGCGAGGCAAGGTCTTATAGAACAAATACAAGGCAGTAAGAATGCTAAGGAATTCAGAATGAAAAAGAAGGAGGGCGATTATCTTTGGGTCTCGGCATTGGGAAGCATAAAAATGGATACCAATTCCTTATTCCAAGGAGTTTTACGGGACATTACTGAACGAAAAATAATAGAGCAGAAAATTGATAAAACGAAGCAATTTTATGAAAGTATTATTGAAGGTGTTCAGGATGGCATTTGGGTGACGGACAAAAATGATGTCATTTTCTATGCAAATTCGGCAATGGAAAAGATAGCCGGTGTACCTCGTGAACAAATTCAAGGAAATAGTGTATTAAAAGATTTCCCTAAAGAAACCACGGGAGAATTTATTGAATTCTATAAACAAGCAAAAAAAGAAAAGAAGCCAATATGGTACGACATCAAAGTTAGAACACTTGCAAATAAAGATGCCTGGCAGAATGGTTGGCTTATTCCACAATATCAGAATAATGCTTTTTCAGGCATTATTTGTACAATTCGCGATATTACTGAGCGAAAGAAAGCAGAAGGTAATGTCCTTAAACTTTCCACGGCAGTGCAACAAAGTCCATCCATCATAGTCATTACCGATACAAAAGGAAGACTGGAATATGTAAACCCCAGTTTTACTGAAGTAACCGGTTATAGCAGTTCTGAAGCAATTGGACAAGAATCAAATATTTTGAAATCGGGCGAACAAGATTCAGCATATTATAAAGAATTGTGGGAAACAATAGAATCCGGTAAAGTATGGAGGGGACAATTCCATAATAAAAATAAAAACGGCGAATTTTATTGGGAAGCAGCTTCAGTTTCAGCCATTAAAAATGAATCAGGAGATATAATTAATTATATTAAAAATGGCGAAGATATTACCCATCAAAAGAATACCGAAATTGAGTTAAAAATTGCCTTGGAAAAAGCCCGGCAAAGCGACAGACTCAAAAGTGCATTTCTATCTAATATGAGTCATGAAATACGTACTCCAATGAATGGTATCCTTGGATTTATCGATCTGCTATATGAACCCAACTTAAGCAAAGTTGAAATTGACCAATATTCAGGTATCATTAACCAAAGTGGTAAAAGGCTTTTGAATACCATTAACGACATAATTGATATTTCAAGAATTGAAGCAGGAGTAATTGTTATTTCAAATACTGAAACCTCCATAAAAAATATATTGGATGAACTTTATTCTTTCTATTCTCTCGAAACAAAATTAAAAGGTTTATCATTATTTTTAGAACTTTCTCTCTCCTCCGACCAGCTAACAGCAATTACTGACAGCCAAAAGCTACATGGGATATTAACTAACCTTATTAAAAACGCAATTAAATACACAGAAAAAGGGAGTATCATTTTTGGCTGTTTATTAAAGGATAATTTTATTGAATTTTTTGTGAAAGATACCGGAATTGGCGTACCCAAAAATCGGATACAAGCAATATTCAATCGTTTTGAACAGGCAGATATTGAAGACACAAGGGTATTCGAAGGTTCAGGCTTGGGGCTTGCAATATCAAAAGCCTATGTTGAAATGCTTGGAGGTGAAATTATTGTAGAATCAGAAGAAGGAAAAGGATCAAAATTTACATTTACAATTCCATACATCAAAAATGCAAAAAAAGAAATTAAACAACTTACTGAAAGTATTGACAATACTGCCTCAATATCAGAAAATTTGAATTTACTAATTGTTGAAGACGATGATGTTAGTTCAATATTTTTAGAAACTATACTTAAAAAATTATTTCGAAAACTCATTTTTGTAGATAATGGAGTGGAAGCTGTCGAAATATGTAAAAATAATCCGGAAATTGATCTGGTTTTGATGGATATTAAAATTCCTAAAATGGATGGTTATGCTGCTACACAAGAAATAAGAAAGTTTAACAAAGATTTAGTTATCATAGCCCAAACTGCCTACGCCTTGCTTGGCGACAAGGAAAAAGCAATTGAAGCCGGTTGTAATGATTATATTGCAAAACCAATCAATGCTAAATTGATATTAGAGATAATTAGTAAGCATATATCATAAAAAAGCATTTACCTTAATGGAATTTAAAGACCAGAAAGAAATATTTTTAAAATAATAATAATTAAACCATTTCACAGATAAAATATCATAGGCATAAAAATATTAATAAATATGAAAATAACTTCTTTTTTTAGTGCTACAATTTTGTTTTCCTTACTGCTTTTGAGCAAAATTCGATAAACTGTTTAAAAATCAAAATATCAAGCCCAAATTATGAAATATTCATATGGAAACTCTAAATAGTGCCTCTAAGAAAACTATCAATTTTCGAGTGGTTATTAAGAAAGCTTCAAAGACAAGGCTTTTGAAGCTTTTGAAAATAAGGAGTTTACTTTTGTAAATGACTGATTCAAAAGCAAGAGTAACGCAGTATTTGACGTTTTCTTAAAACCACTAAATACTGATTTTAGGTTTAAAAAAAGATTTCGCTATTTTTGTCCTTAATTAAAGATTATTATAATATGAAAAGATGTCTTATTTACTTCCTATCTGTCAGCTTTATCTTGATTGTATCAATAGGAAATTCGATTGCTCAGGATTTTAAAGGAGGAATTGTAAAATATCAAAAAACCACGAAATACAATTTCGAACCATCTGACAATCAGCGTTGGAACGATCTTATTGCCGACCTTCCAAAAGAGAAAGAATTTGCCTTTGTTCTCTATTTAACTCACGAAGAGGCTTTATATGAAGAAAATCTGGTTGAGCAGGAAGCTATTCCTCACGAACTACGCAGGGCACTTCACCGGCAGAGCTTCAGCGAACCACCCCAACCAAAAGCTGAAAAAGTCTATTACAATATTTCGAAAGGGAAAAAGTTCAAACAAATGGAATTTATGACCCGTAATTTCATTGTTGAATCGGAAATTAAAAATCAGGAATGGAAACTAAATTCAGAGCTTACGAAAATATTGAATTATAATTGCATGAATGCCGAAATCGTAATCGACGGTCAGGAAATCAGAGTATGGTTTACATCCGAAATTCCGGTTCCGGTTGGGCCCGATGAGTATTATGGTTTACCTGGACTTATTTTAGCTGTTGAAAAAAATGGGGTAACTATCTTGCTGGCAACTTCAATTGAATTAACTATTCCCACCAAAGAACAATTAACAAAACCAAAAGATGGGAAAAAACTATCTCCCGAGAAATTTGAAAAAATAGTTGAAGAGAAAAAAGAAGAATTTAGAAAAACAGGCGGCATGAGACATAAAGGAAAAGGCAAAGGCAGACATTAATTTCCTGTAAAATTCCTTTTTCGTTATACCATAATTCTATACTTAATTTTAGACTAATTCAAAAATATTATTTTTATTTCATAAATAATTAAACCTTTTCACAGATAAAATATCATAGGCAAAAAAATATACATAAACATGATTAGAACTTTTATTTTAATAGCGACAATTTCGTTTTCCTTCTCAGTTTTTGCACAAAATTCGATAAACGGCAGGCTTCTCGATGAGGAAAATAAAACTTTACCTTTTGGCACAATTGCTCTTTTAAATCCCGCAGATTCGACCATGAAATACTTTGGGATTACAAACAAAGCTGGAGTTTACAAAATCACCAATATCAAAAAAGGCGACTACATTTTGCAATTTTCATTTGTTGGAAAAAAAACCATCTTTGAAAACATAACAATTTCATCAAAAAAGGAAGAAAACTTTGGAGATAAACAGATGAAAGCCTCCTTGATGAACGAAGTAGTTGTAGCAGCTGAATATATTCCTATTCAGTTCAAAAGTGATACTGTCGAATTTAACACTAAGGCTTTTGAGACCAAACCTCATGCAGTTGTTGAAGATCTTTTGAAAAAAATCCCGGGAATTGAAGTTGACGAATCGGGAAACCTAAAAGCAATGGGCGAAGATGTTACGAAAGTCCTTGTTGATGGGAAAGAATTCTTTGGAAAAGACCCAAAAGTAGCAACCAAAAACTTACCTGCAAAAGCAATAGACAAGGTTCAGGTTTTCGATAAAAAATCGGAAGAAGCCCAATTTATGGGAATAGACGATGGAGTTCGCGACCGTACAATCAATCTTTTACTAAACGAAGACAACAAAAAAGGCTATTTCGGAAATCTAAAGGCAGGATATGCCACAGACAATTATTATAAAGCAGACGGAAACGTTTACCGTTTTTCTGAAAAACTACAAACTGCCCTTTTGGGAATGTATAACAATATCAACGATTTTGGATACACCGCCACAGGCAGAGGCGGTTGGGGACAACAAGTCAATGGACTAAACACTACTGCTGCGGGTGGCTTAAACCTATCGTTCAATTCTACAAAATATAATCGCTATTTTATGAGCTACCTTGCCAGCCAAACAAAAACAGAACTGGAGCAAACTTCAAACACCGAAAACTTCCTGCAGGAAGGTTCGTATTTTCAGGATTCTGAAAAAAACGAAGACGAAACTGACACACCTCAGAAAATAAATTTTGGAGTTCGCCATAATTTCAATAAACAAAACAACTTCACTATAGATGGAGACATAAACATCAGTAGCAATAAATTATTCTCAGAAAGATTTACCAACACCTTGATTAACGATACTTCGCAGAATAGCTTAGACAATCAAACAAATAGCAATTCGGAAATTAGTAATGCCTCGGCGAGAGCTGTTTACATTTCTAAACTACACGGAGATACTACTCAGATTAAAACCAATATTGTTTTGTCTTATAACAAAAGCTTTTCAGGATTAGATTGGAACAATGCAACAACAATTTTTGATCCCTACAGCCTAATCATCAATGATCAGTATCAGGACAATAATACCGAAAAATTTGCTATTTCAGCCAATCCTACTTTAGTTCAGAGAATAAAACATTTTTGGTATTTAAGTGCAAATGCCGATTTTGGAAGTACAACAGAAAACTTCGACCGTAAACATGGAAATTCTCAGGATGTTTCTTTCACAGACTCTTTGAGTGGTGATTTTTTTACCGAAAGAAATTATGTAAGGCCAGCAATTTCTTTGCGTAGAAATAGTGCCAATCAGCAAATAAATTTCATTTTGGGTGCAGGATGGGAAACGTTCAATAAAGGGCAAAAAAATGTATTCGACATTATTCCTGAAAATCTCAGCGAAAACTACTTCTTCTTTCTTCCGGGTTTTAGTTACGAAAACAATTTGCAAAAAGGAAAAAGGTTTAAAATTCGTTATAATTCAGGGGTTAATATGCCTGGAACAACTCAGCTTCTACCCATAGAAAATACAATTAATCCGTTGTCGATTTATAAGGGAAATATCGATTTAGAGCCTGAATATTATCACAATGTTTCCGCTCATTTGTCGATTTTCGACCAGTTTTCGTTTACTTCACTTTTTATGCGGCTTAGAGGAGAATATACAAAAGATAAAATTAGTGTATCTCAAAATATTGATGAGAATTTTGCACAAATAGTTGTTCCGGTGAATGTTCCAGATCATTATTCGCTTTCTTCCTTTATTTATTATTCCACCCCTATTCGTGCCTTAGGTATAAAAATTAAAATTCGCTCCTACGAATCCTGGAATAAATCTATCAATATTATTAATAACGAAGAAAACATTAACAATTCCTTCACACATACTTTGAAGCTGAGCCTCGAAAACAGAATTAAAGAAAAATGGGATGCCAGGATTGGTGGCTCGCTTAGTCTTACTGACTCAAAGTTCTCACTTGCCGATCATCTCAACAATATTTACTATAGCACGAGCTACTACACCGACATTCGTTTCACACCAAGTAAAAAATGGAGTTTCGAAACCGAAGCCAAAGTTGCAAACTACAACTCGAAAAGTTTCAAAGAATCGGTGAGCATACCTTTCCTTAGTGCTAGTATTAGCTATTTTTTCCTTCCTGGCGAAAAAGCTTCATTTAGTTTGCGTGGCTACGATTTGCTCGACAAGAGCGAAAACATTAAGCAAATTACTGCAACCAACTACCTGATGCAGCAAACAAGTAACACCATTGGTCGATATATTATGCTTTCGTTTAGCATGAAAATTGGACAATTGTAAAATATATGAAATTTGGAATATGTTAGAAAGAATTACTTGTAAAAGGATTTATTGAATAATCATTTTATTTCTAAAATATAGATCTTTGTTTAGCCTGAATAATTCATAAATATTTCTACTACAAGCCCAAACTGCACATCATCTTTGACCGTCCTCAATTTTTATTCCATCAAAATAGCTCGCTATTACTCAAAAATAAAAATCTGTGGTAGTTCAAATCTGACACACA
>JABHKC010000124.1 GCA_018692315.1 Bacteroidota bacterium
CAGTGGCTTAGCCCAACATGATTTAAAACTCAATTGAGCGGAAGTATCCATACATTATAGCTTCAAAAAAAATGCGAAAAAAATATCAACTTTTTCGCATTTTTTTTTGGCTCAACTGAGCCTTAAATCCTATGATGTTATCAGCAGTTGGGCTGATGAATACCGCTTTAAAATATAAAAATTTCAATACTTCATTTAATGGATTATACATTGGTGTATGAACTCGTTCAATGAAGCAAACGGAGGAATCCGCAATACGTTTCTTTATAAGGTACTTGATTTTCTCAAAAAAAATCATACCTTTGCAAAGTCTTGACGTTTTACGTAACAAGTGTGAAACACTCGAACGCTGCAAGCGTAAACTTTGCAATTCTAAATTAAAAGAAACTCCTTTCATATTCATCCTGAAATTTTTTAAATAATAAATTCATCAGCCCAATTGCTGATCAACGATTGTATATAAACAATTGTTCATATATCTCTTTTATCCTCTGAAAAAGGTGTACATACACAACCAATTTGGGCGTGTATGAACACCTTTTTGTTTTTTTATATTTCAAAGTAATCTATCGGGTTTTTAAAATTTTTGAAATTATTTTCTGAAACATGTGTGTAAATTTCTGTTGTTTTACTCGTTTTATGTTCTAATATTAATTGCCTTCGCATTATATAAATGTTAAAATTACTTTTGCAAAAATAAAAGAATTCTGATAGTTGGCAAACTTTTTTTATCTTTTTTCCTTTAATCCCATCCCTGAGTTGATACTCTGACGGCATATCTGTCAGGGATTTTTCAATTATTTGAAAAAAGAGGTGTAGCCAATTAATAGATTTTTGCAATACTTTTCTTGTTTCCTTGCTCGGAATGCTTGCTCAACAAAAGTATTTTCTAAATTTTACCAAATATTTCAGACAATTCTTTCACAGAAAATTAATTTTTTTTCTCCATCTTTACATATTTTAATAGATTAATAAAGATGATATTACGAGATTATTACTGAATTAACTGGCTTAGGCATTTTTCAAAATATCTTATTATAGCTATAATATTTTTATGTGCAAACAGTCTGATTGCACAAAACCTTGATTTACAAAACAAAAATGTAAATATTGTTGGGCGGGGCGAAGTGGAATGGTTGACAAATAGTCTCTGTATTAAAGATTGCTTTATTGCATTAAAGCAGGAAAACCCCAACCGCTTTATATTAGAGTTTTCTGCTAAAGGATTGGAAAAAGATGATGTCCAGTTATGGTCAGGATTTGGATACAAGGATAGGGACAACAGGTATTCTTTAGGATTACGGGGAGGTAACAACCAGGATATTTATCTCTGCAAATATCAGTCTGGTGCTAATAACAAAATGCTGGCATTAGAGTCAATAGATTTTGATTTAAAACCAAATGAATGGTACCACTTGAAAGTTGTTTTTTGGGAGGGAAATATTAGGGTTTACCTTAATGATGAAACACAAGCAAGAATTGTAGCTTTTGATGACAATTATTTAACGAAAGGAAGTTCAGTACTGGGGGGAGGATGGTTAAAAACGGAATACAAAGAACTAAAAATTGTAGAACTCTCGGATGAAAAAATTGACCATTATGCACAAGATAGCATAAAGTATTCACTTCGTTTATCTTCCGAAGAAAAAGAAAAGAAAAGAAAAAATCAAAGGGAAAAGTATAAAGCACAAAAAATAGAAGAAATAAACAGTACAAGAACTGAGGTATTCTTAAATGGTGATTGGTTGTTTTTGCCTGCTTATGAGGTGAAAGAAGATGACGAACCTTATGCAGAAAAGACAGACGACAGCAAATGGCATATAATGAATGTGCCTGGCTTTTGGAATCCTGTACGAAACTGGTTGCATTTGCAGGATTCTCACCTGCCACACAGCGGAAGTGGCATTTCTGACAACTACAGGGAGAAGGAACAAGCAAGATGCAATGCATTCACATTTGACTATCAAAAAACACAATCGGCATGGTACAGACATGCGGTTGAACTAGCTGTCGATGTTAAAAGCAAAAAATGGGTACTACATTTTGATGCAGTATCAAAAATTGCAGATGTATATGTAAACGGACAACTTGCAGGAAGACACATTGGAATGTTTGGTGATTTTGAGTATGATATTTCCAGATATTTACATCGTGGGAAAAACATCATTGCCGTTAAAGTAGTAGTAAGGAAAGATGAAAAAGCAGCCGATGCAGATGAAAAAGTTACTCAGGCTGTTTCCGTTGACATTACAAACGAAATGCTAAACTCTTTGCCCTACGGAATGTTCAGGGGCGATGAAGGAGGAATATGGCAGGGAGTTAAACTTATTGCAAGCCAAGCACTACATATTAATGATGTATATGCAAATACACGTATGAATGGAGCCAAGCTGGAACTTGAAATAAAAAATGATAACCCCACCGCCGAAAAAATAGAAGCAAAATTTAAGATCTTTGATCTGCAAACAGGAGAACTATTTTATACTCTTTCTAAAACTGAAGAAAAGATCATTAATCCCGGACAAACTATAATATTCAATTATGAAACCGCTGAGCTTTCTCCCAAACTATGGAGTCCTGAAAAACCTAATTTGTATAAACTGGCAACTTACATATACAGGCAGGATGAATTGATTGATGAAGTTGAAACCACTATTGGTTTCAGGACAGTGGGAAAAACTGGGAATCAATTTTCTTTAAATGGAAATCCCTATTGGCTTCGGGGAGCTAATCATCCTCCATGTGGCATCGCTCCAAATGATCCAAGCTTAGCCAATACATTTTTTAAATTGATGCATGATGGAAATGAGATGATTACTCGTTCTCATGGCTGTCCATTTACAGAAGCTTGGATGAATGCGGCAGACAAGCAAGGAGTAGGAGTTAGTTATGAAGGCAGCTGGCCATGGCTTATGATTAGTAATATTCCATCGGAGGAACTGCTCCAAATTTGGAAAGAAGAAATGTTAGCTCTGGTAAAAAAATATCGTAACCATCCCTCCCTCTTCATTTGGACCATCAATAATGAAATGTATTTTACCATGTTTTACCATAATGATCCTCCGGAACTACGGCTGAAAAAATGGAAAATCATTTCAGAGCTTATCAGGGAAATAAGAAAACTATCTCCCAATACATTGGTTTCAGCAGATTCAGGTTATGGAAGGATAAAAGCCGATTATGATAAAAATCTAAAACCTCATGATATTGATGATGGAGATATAGACGACAGGCATGTTTATTTTAATTGGTATAACAGAGATTTTTTTCAGGTGTATAATGGAGAATGGGCAAAACGAATATATTGGTCACCCGGAGCCAATCCCGATCGTATCTTTTTCAGTCAGGAAACTTCAACAGGATACACCAATAATGACAATGGTCATTATAATCGAAAATATTTGTTTAACAATTACGTGCCCCAGGCCTGGCTTGGCGATTGGGCATATGAAGAAAAAAATCCTAAGCATACATTACAAAGGCATGCTTTTATGACAAAGGAGTTGTATGAAGCTATAAGAAGAACTAGCCCGGAAACTGCAGGTGTGTTGCTTTTTGCAAATCTGTGTTGGTTTAAAAATGTTTATGATGAGAATAGAATAAAGCCCTATCCGGTTTATGATGCTGTAAAAAAGGCAGCGAGTCCAGTTTTGATTTCTGCTGAATTATTTGGCAGGAATTTTTATGCAGGAACAAACATAAAACCCAGGATATGTATTGTAAATAATAATACCGAAGGGGAAGACATTCCTCTATCAACAATTGAATGGAAAGTAGTTCATAACAATCAGGTATTATCTTCAGGAGTGCAACAAACTGCCATTGTAAAACATTATGACAGACAGTGGCAAGAGTGCGAAATCAATCTCCCGGAAAATATACCACATCCCAGATCATCATGTAAACTTGTTATAGAACTGAAATCCGGAGACAAATTAATATCAGAAAATGATTATGATATATTATTAACCACCAAGGATTGGGCTAAAGGCAATTCAAAGTTCACTGATAAGAAAATAGCTGTTTTCGATTTGAGCGGAAAAACTTTCAATGTACTTGATAGCCTAAATGTTAGATATCAAAAAATGGAAGATTTAACAGAAGTACGAATTATAGAAGCAGACCTGTTGATAGTAGCCAATCTTGATATCGAAAATGAAATACCATACAATTGGGAAGATGTAAGGAGGGTTTGCAATAATGGTACAAATGTTTTGCTAATTCATCCAGGGAAACATTTAAAATGGATTTACTATAATGAAGTTGAATCCATTTATGAGCGAAAAGGAAGAGTAGTAAACATGCACATCCAGGAACATGGTACTTTTAATGATATTGAACCGATGGAATTAGCGTGGTGGCATCAAGAAGAAAATGAATTACCCAGAGCATGCCGGCGCTCATACCGTTTGAAAGACACAAAAAATATGAAATCCTTATGCAATTACATTAGACCGCATACAGGTTTAGGCAAGGATAGACAATCTTATTTATATGAAATGAGCGGCATTCCTCTCTTAGAAATAAAGGAAGGAAAAGGAAGAATGATTGCTTCTGAGATGGAAACAAATTTGGGCTATAAAGACCCAATTGCTGCAAGACTATTAGTGAATCTATTACAAGAATTATTAAAATAAACAGAGCTATACACAAAAAAATATAGTGATATAAAACTTATTGAGGAAAATGAGAATGTGCAAAACTCAAGAAATTTTAAGGGCTTATGAGTGAAAGAAATTCAAATACTATTGTTGGAGTTGATATTGGTGGGACTCATATATCCGCATGTCTTGTCAATGCAAAAAACTATTCAATTATAAAAAATAGTTACCGTGAATACACGATAGATGCCAAACAGTCGGCCTTTAAGATATTAAATGATTGGAGCAATTTAATAAATGATACTATACTCAATATTCCAAAGGGATGTGTAAAAAGTATTGGCATTGCAATACCGGGACCTTTCGATTATAAGAATGGAGTATCCAAGATGTTTGGTGTTGGCAAATACGAACAACTTCTGGGGATTAATATCAAACAATATTTTAGTAACAGGCTTAATTTGAAAATTGATTGCATACATTTTATTAATGATGCAGCAGCATTTGCATTAGGTGAGTATCATCAGAAGTATAACTCTAACTACAAAAAAATCTTGGCCTTGACTTTGGGTACAGGGTTTGGGAGTACATATGTTCATGATGGAGTTCCACAATCTAAGATGCTTTATAATATTCCCTTTAAAGAAAGCATAGCCAATAATTATTTCTCAACGCCTTGGTTTGCAAATACCTATAACAACAAATATTCAGAGAGAATAGAAAATGTAAAGCAACTTTTTGACTTAGCTGAAAGTGGCAATAAAAATGCTATGGCTATCTTTGAGGAATTTGGAAACAATCTTGCTTATTTTATGAAAAATCATCTATCGCCTGAAATGGCAGAATGTTGTATTATAGGAGGAAATATTAGTAAAGCCTGGAAGTTTTTTGCACCTGCACTAAATAATAACTTAAGCAGATATTTAGAAACACCGATTATTCAGGCAGATACAGATTCTCAATCTTCAATAATCGGAGCCGCCATAAGCACAATTAATCAAACTAAAGTGAAATCAAATAATAGAAAGACTACACAGTTTCTTATTCCTGAAAAAGTTAGGCAAACACAAAGTGGGAATTATGACATTTATCCGGGATTTAAAGTTCCTGAAAACTCAATAAAGACAGGATATAGTAAATTAGCAGATTATATTGAAAAGCATAAAACTATTGTGATAGATGGTTATGTGGGCGTTAATTGGGATGACCTGCGAAAAAATTTAAGCTTACAATTGTACAGTAAAGGATTAAAAGTTTTATGGTATGATGTTTCTGCCGGCATAAAGGATGTTAGCGAAATTGATAAACTAATAGCTCCATTTCTGGGTGGTGATGACCCAATTTTTGGGACAAGAACCTCATTAAAGTTTGAAGATTATTTCAAATTGGAATACTTAAATGAGATTAAAGCTGACAACGATGCAGATATAAATATTTTATATGGCTCGGGTGCTGCATTAGTTAAATGGGATGCTCCACTATTATATGTTGATATTCCCAAAAATGAATTGCAGTTTAGAATGCGGGCAGGTGCTATAAGCAATCTTGGTGCAGAAAAAGCCATTGATGCAAAAAAAATGTACAAGCGTTTTTATTTTGTTGATTGGGTTTTGTTGAACAAGCATAAACAAAAATTATTACCAAAGATTGATATTATTATTGATGACCAAAGACCAGAGCAGCCATTCTGGACTACTGGAGATTGCCTGCGTAATAGCCTTAATAAAATGAGTAAGAGTTTTTTCAGAGTACGGCCATGGTTTGAGCCCGGTCCCTGGGGTGGTACATGGATGATAAATAATATTGAGCAATTGAATATTGATGTGCCAAATTATGCATGGTCATTCGAACTTATAGTTCCTGAAAACGGTTTATTGCTTAATGATAATGGTAAAATGCTTGAGATTTCATTTGATTTTTTAATGTTTCAGGAATATCGGAATGTATTAGGGGAAGCCGCTGGTCGCTTCGGCAACGAATTTCCAATACGCTTTGATTTCCTTGATACATTTGATGGAGGAAACTTATCCGTTCAGGTACACCCACAACAGGATTACTTTGTGAAAGAGTTTGGAGAAAAATTCACTCAGGATGAATGTTATTATATTCTTGATGCGAAAAACGATGCCAAAGTTTATCTTGGTTTTGATGAAAATGTTAATCCGGAGAAATTAAGAACTGAACTTGATTATAGTTTTAAAAATTCAACTGAGGTTGATATAGATAAATATGTAAATTCTATAAAAGCAAATAAACATGACCTGTTTCTAATTCCGGGTGGGACTATTCATGGTTCCGGAAAAGATAATCTTGTACTTGAGATTAGCTCCACGCCATATATTTTCACTTTTAAATTATACGATTGGCTACGACTTGATCTTGAAGGAAAACCAAGGCCTCTAAATATTGAAAGAGGGTTTAAAAATCTGGATTTCAACAGAAAAGGAGATGTAATCAACAAAGAGCATATTTCAATCCCTGCTGTGATTAAGCGAGGAGAAGATTGGAAGCTGATACATTTGCCTACACATAAAGAACATTTTTATGATGTGCACAGGTATGAATTTCATGCAATAATTGAAGTTCAAACAAATAATCAATGCCATATTCTGATGTTGGTTGAAGGAAGCTCTCTTATTCTGGAAACAGAAAATGGAATGAAGCAGAGATTTAATTTTGCTGAAACCTTTGTTGTTCCTGCTGCATGTGGAACGTACAAATTGATAAACGAAAATAACACTCTGTGCAAAGTAGTTAAAGCATTTGTGAAATCTGAAAAAGTATAGAAATGACTAAAAGGAAAGTAATATTAATAAGTTTTATCTCTGCTTTAGGTGGACTGTTATTTGGATTCGACACAGCAGTAATTTCCGGAACCATCAGATTAGTGAGTAATGAGTTCGTTTTAGGTGTTGACCTAGAAGGATGGTTTGTAAGTTCAGCTATTGTAGGATGTGTAATAGGAGTTGCCTTAGCCGGTGTAATTAGTGATTTTTTTGGCAGAAAGAAGATCTTAATTGCATCAGCAATATTCTTTACAGTTTCTGCAATAGGATGTGCCTTAGCAAAATCTATAACCACCTTGATTATATTCAGATTAGTTGGTGGTACCGGTATTGGTTTAGCTTCAATATTATCGCCAATGTATATTGCTGAATTATCTCCCTCAAAACTCAGAGGTAGATTAGTTGCATTATATCAACTGGCAATAACTATAGGAATTCTTTCTGCTTACCTTTCCAATTCATACATCGTTAATTTGTTTCCTCAGGAAAATGAAGATGTATGGAGATGGATGTTTGCTACTGAAACTGTACCGGCACTACTGTTTTTGATTATGCTCATATTTATTCCGGAAAGCCCAAGATGGCTGCTATCAAAGAATAGAATTGAGGAAGCAAAAGCTATTCTATATAGATATTTGCATAAAGATGAAGCAAATAATCAAGTTAGCTATTCTATATTACAGCAAAAAGAAAACAGAAATATTTTTGAATTATTAAGGAATAAATCATTGTTATTCTTACTATTTATAGGTGCTGCTTTGGCTGCATTCTCGCAGCTAAGCGGAATTAATGCCATAATATATTTTGGACCTGATATATTAAGTAATGCCGGATTAACATTAAGCGATTCATTGGGAGGACAGGTATCCATTGGAATAGTGAATGTGTTATTTACATTTATTGCAATTTTAAAAATAGATTCATGGGGTAGAAAACCTTTGCTACTTTCAGGGATAATTGGAGTGTTTATATCCTTAGTAATGTGCGGTTTCTATTTCTTATTTAATCTGGAAAATACACTCCTGATTATTATTCTTATTACTGCATTTATTGCATGCTTTGCATTCTCATATGGACCGGTAACCTGGATCATAATTTCAGAAATATATCCAACCAAAGTAAGGGGAACAGCTATGTCTATTGCAACACTGTCCCTATGGATAACTAATGTTCTTATTGCACAGTTCTTTCCAAGAATTAATGCATGGTCCAATGGTGGAGCATTTATTATTTTTGCAGGAATTACGCTGATTGCATTCTTTTTCGTGAAACGCTATATTCCTGAAACCAAAAATATGAGCCTTGAAGATATTGAAAAGCAATTGGCCTGAATAATTCAAGAATATTTCTACTACAAGATCAAGCTGCACATCATATTTGACCGTCTATATTCTTTTTCGATAAAATAGCTTGTTGCTATTGCTCAAGAATAAAAATTTGCGGAAACTCAAATCTGACGCACATTTTGAGTTTTCATTACGAAAATTCACAAATTAATCAGATTATAAATTATTTTCTTAAATTTGTTAACAATATGTTAAATTAGCAATATGATAAATATGGAAATTATTGGTAGAATTTATGCCCGCAATCGACTACTATTCTTTACTATACTTTTACACTTACTTAAAAAACAAAAATGGATTATATAAATAAATCATCACTTTATCTTTCTAATGAATATAATGCAATTTTCGATAATGCCGGAGTAGTTTTAATGTTAATTGACAAAGAAGGTAAAATTCTGAATATCAACAAATCCGGACTTAGAATGGTAGGCAAAAATAAAGAGGATATCTTGAATGTTTTAGCCGGTGAAGTTTTTAATTGTATCAATTCATGGGCTGAGGGGAAACCAGTATGTGGGATTGGAAAGAATTGTGTTCATTGTGCAGTAAGAAATATTTTTAGTAATACTTTTTTAACAAAGAAAACAAATTATAAAATTGAAGGAACATTGGATGTTGTATTAAACAATAATACAACTAAACTAAATATATTAGTAACAGCTGCCATAATAAATTCAAATAATAATGAATGTGTATTGTTGACAATTGATGATATTACAGGTCAAAAGAAATTAGAACACAAGCTTAAAATAAGCGAAGAAAGATTAAAAAAGGCACAACAAATTGCTAAACTCGGACATTGGGAATTAGACATAGTAAACAATAAATTAATGTGGTCTGATGAAATATATCGTATTTTTGACATAAAACCGCAAGAGTTTGACGCAACTTACGAAGCATTCTTAAACAACATACACCCTGAAGACAGAGATAAGGTAAATGAAGCATATACTAGCTCATTAAAAAATAAAACAGATTACGAAATAGAGCATAGATTATTATTGAAATCAGGTAAGATTAAATATGTGTTGGAGAAATGCCATACAGAATATAACGAATTAGGAAATCCCATCCTCTCAATAGGCACAGTTTCTGACATTACAGAATTAAAAGAAAAAGAAAATAAATTGCAAGAAGCAATTGAGACAAAAGATAAATTCTTATCGATAATAGCACACGATTTAAGAAGTCCCTTCAATACTTTATTAGGTTTTAGTGAAGTTCTTATGAAAGAACATAAAGAGTATGGCGTTGAAGAACGTGAGAAAATGATTAAATTAGTTAATCTTAGTGCAAATATGGCTTTTAATTTGTTAGAAAATTTACTTTCCTGGTCATTATCACAATTCGGGAAAATTAAATTTTCACCTGAAAAGTTAAATTTAAAAACTCTATTGTTAGGTATTCTGGATGGTTTACAACAGCTTGCATACAGAAAAAACATTCAGATTTTAGAAACATTTTTTGTAGAAGCTGTATGTTTTGCAGATAAAAATATGATTGCAACTATTTTTAGAAATTTAATTTCAAATGCAATTAAGTTCACCAACAGAAACGGGACCATTACAATCGCAGCTGAAAAAGAAAATGGTTTTCTTGAAATTTCTGTTACAGATACAGGTGTAGGAATCCCAAAAGAAAGAATTGATGATATATTTTGCACAAACAAAAACATCTCAACAAAAGGAACAGTAGGTGAAAAAGGATCTGGTCTTGGTTTAATTTTATGTAAAGATTTTGTAGAAAGACATGGCGGTAAAATAAGGGTGAAAAGTGAAATTGGAAAAGGCACATCATTTATCTTTACAATTCCTTTATTAAAAGATGAATTAAGGTAAAATACTTGCTGTAAGGAAATAGTAGCTGCTAACATCATATGATTTAAAACTCAAATGAGCCACAAAGAATGCAGAAAAATTGCCGTTTTGTTTTTCGATGATTAGGTAAGATTTGATAATC
The DNA here is from genome assembly GCA_018692315.1 of Bacteroidota bacterium. Taxonomy (NCBI): domain Bacteria; kingdom Pseudomonadati; phylum Bacteroidota; species Bacteroidota bacterium. The sequence continues at coordinate 10,696 of JABHKC010000124.1, forward strand.
ATTTTTCCAAATTGATAGTATTTCAGTATACTTGCTCACCAAGTGCATTTTTGAATTTTGCTATATACCTCAGGCAATTCTTTTACAGATAATTCATTTCTTTTTCTATCTTTACATATTTTAATAAATTAATAAATATGAATTTATGAAATTATTACTGAATTAGCTGGCTTGGGTTTAGTTCAAGAAAGCATATAGATATAAAAAAATTACAATTGTGTTTACACCTCCTATTTGGTGGATTTAGAACTGGAGCCTGCACTTTTGTTATACAGCATAATAAAGTGCGCACATTTAGCTAAAATTTGAAATATGGATAAAACACAATTATTAACAGTTGGAGTGATTGGAAAATCGCTAAAAGAAAATGAGAAACGGGTACCAATTCACCCGGAGCATATAGAACGAATTCCCAAGAATTTACGAAGTCAAATTACTTTTGAAGAGGATTATGGATTGAGATTTGGCATGGGGAATGATATTTTGGCTAAACTAACATCAGGGCGAGTTGCTTGTAGAGAAGAAATACTAAGTAGCTTCGATTGTGTATTAATGCCTAAACCTTTAGCAAAAGATTTAGCTCAAATA
>JABHKC010000125.1 GCA_018692315.1 Bacteroidota bacterium
AAATTAATAATATGACAAATTTGATAATTACTGAAAAACTAAGACTACAAATTCCACAAAAACCACCTCACGAATGTGAGGTTTAGTTCAACATGCTGTATAAATCATTAAATGAACCGATTCATACAGCTATTCGTTAGGTTTCATGCAAAAAACCAGACGCACAATAGCACATTTGATTTTTTGCCAACTCACACAAATCCAACCCTAAAAAACCAAAAGAACTATTCTTCACACCCTTGCTACAATGTTAATAAGTAGTAGGAAAAACAATTGGGGTTAATCATGTTTGAAAACAAATCTTTGACTACATTTGTCAAAATAATAAATTCAAAATGCAAAACATTGGTGAATTAATACGAAAATTGAGAGAAAGAGAAGGCTATCCTTTAAGAAAGGTAGCTGCTTTTTTAGATATAGACCAAGCAGTGTTAAGTAAAATTGAACGAGGACAAAGAAAATTAAGCAAAGAACAGGTTATAAAACTTGCTGTTTTTTTTAATTACAATGAAAAAGAAATGTTGGTTACTTTTTTTAGTGACCAAATAGTTTATGAAATTGGCAATGAAGCTTATGCAAAAGACGCATTAAAAGTTGCCGAAGAAAAAATTGAATATTTAAATCGAATAGATAAAAAACTATATAAAATAAAACTGTCAGACAAATGAAAGATATAAGTATAGGAAAGAAAGCATTTTATAAAACGGGATTAGGGGCTGCATATTTAGGAGACAGTTTAAAACTCATGAAGAAAATACCCGATTCTTCAGTTGATTTAATTTTAACATCACCTCCTTTTGCATTGACAAGACAGAAAGAATATGGAAACAAACAAGAAGAAGAATACGTTGACTGGTTTCTTCAATTTTCAAAAGAATTTTATAGAATTCTTTCTGATGAAGGGTCGTTGGTGATTGATTTAGGAGGTGCTTATATTCCTGGATTCCCAGTTAGAAGTATCTATCAATATGAACTCTTAGTAAGACTTTGTAGAGAGCAGAACTTCTTCTTGGCACAAGAATTTTATCACTATAATCCTTCAAGATTACCCACCCCTGCTGAATGGGTGACTGTAAGAAGAATTAGAGTTAAAGATTCTGTTAATGTAGTATGGTGGCTTTCAAAATCTCAATTTCCAAAAGCAACCAACAGAAATGTTCTTAAACCCTATAGTGCCAGTATGAAGTCTTTAATTAAGAATGGGTATAAAGCAAAGCTAAGACCAAGCGGACATGATATATCTGATAAGTTTGGAAAAGATAATGGAGGAGCAATACCACCAAATCTACTTGAATTAGCAAACACAAACTCAAATGGTCAATATCAAAAAAAATGTAGAGAGAATGGAATTAAACCACACCCAGCAAGGTTCCCTGTTGGATTTTCGGATTTCTTTATAAAATTTCTAACAGATGAAAATGATATTGTTTTAGACCCTTTTGCTGGCTCAAATACTACTGGGGTTTCTGCTGAAAATTTAAATCGCAGATGGATTTCAATGGAATTAAATGAGCAATATTTGGAGGGCAGCATATATCATTTTGATTCATTTTCAGATTTATTACCAAAAAATAAAAAAACAAATGGCATCGAGACATCGAAAGTATGACTTACTTGAACTAATAATTCAGGGAATTAGAGACGATGGTTGGAATATTTTATATCTATCTGACCCTAAATATCACCCTTTTAGATTGAAAATTTATAAAGGAGAAGAGTCTCATAATGTAAGAATTTACATATGGAACCTAACTCATGGAGGTGGTGCGATGAGACCAGCAGATGAGTATCGTATTCAAATAACAGGTGTCGAACAATTCGACTTAGAACCAAATGGCAAAACATTGATTTTAGGATGGTGGCGCGAAGGAGAAGTATTTGCTGGTTTCGACTTTAATAAGCACAATGGTGTTTTAGGGTTTTCTCCATCTATCCAAATTCGTGAAGAAGCTTTGCGTAAAGCCCACATTAAAGGTATGGCTGCATGGGAGAAAGACAATCAAGAGATAGCGATTTCTTTTAGACCTGACTTTATTACTGAATATATTAGAAATCTGGAATCATTACACTCTTTTGGAGAATCCGAACAAGATTTAGAAGTTTTAGAAGTGCTTACAGATAATCCTGAAGAAGTAAATGATGCTGAAATAGCTGAGGTTACCGAGGAAAGACAAACAACTGTTGTAAGTGTAAAAAAGAAAATCCGAGACAATAGTTTTAAATCAAGGGTATTAACATCATATTCAAATCATTGTGCTTTTTGTGGCATACAATTGAAGTTAATTGATGCGGCTCACATAGTTCCTGTTCAACATGATGGGACTGATGAAACTTCAAATGGAATTTCACTTTGTGCAATACATCATCGAGCTTTTGATAGAAATTTGGTTACGTTCAATTCTGATTATCAAATTTTGACAAGCGAAAAAAACTTTGACAAATTAAAAGAAATTGGTTTAGATGGTGGTGCTGAAAAATTTATCAATGATTTAAGAGCAGTAATTTTATTGCCACCAACTATTAGCGATAGACCGCATGTTGATTTTGTCAATTTAGCAAATGAAATTCGAGGATGGTAAAGGCAACTCCAAAGCCATACATATTTGCAGTTCGCACAAGCTTACACACATTCAAAAACTGCAAAAAAGTATGTCTTGCCAATCTCGACTGGAGAACAGGAGAAATTAAGCACGAAAACCTAATCGAGTAGGTGGCTGATGGCAAAATAGCCACCAGTACACCTCTCACACCACTAAGCGTACAATTCTCGTACTTAGCGGTTCATCAAGCAAAAGAAAATTTGAGATGCACCATTGATAGCAATGTCCTGACAATGTGATATTTATATTTTCTATTATTTTTTTCTAATATTTTTCAAACAAGTATGCTATAACAAACCTATTTTCTAATATTTTTCAAATATTCATATTTTGTATATCCCTGACATAATGCGATTTAAAAACAAAAGCCACTCTATTTGAGTGGCTTTTGTGGTGCCACCTGGAATTGAACCAGGGACACACGGATTTTCAGTCCGTTGCTCTACCAACTGAGCTATGGCACCAAATTATTTTGGGCTTGCAAAAGTAGAATATTCATTTTTAAATTCCAAAAAATAATTCACTTTTTTCAAAAATAATTTTTGTGATCAAAATAAAAGACAATAAGAAAACGTCAATCACTTCAGCACCTTCATTCCGGCATTTTCGAGATTTTTGATTTTTTCTTAAACACCACTTCAAATCATTGAGTCTTCTTGCTAATACAAAATATCGCAAAAAGAGATATTTTTAATTTTGAACTGTTCTCTTAGAGACACTAATAAATCAGTTTCAGAAACTTGAAGTCATGAATAAGCTTTCTCTGTGAAACTCAGTGTCTCCTTTGTGGTTCTTTGTGAAACAGCCAATACACAAAATTGCTTGGAATAGCACAAAGTGGGACAAAGATTATAAAAGAATTCTCGAGAATCCGTATCATTATAACTTTTCAGAACACTGATTAGTTACAATATGTGAATCATTATTACAAAACTAACAAAAACTAAAGCTATTTTTTATTATAAAGTTCTCGAAATATAGATTTAATCATGCCAAATATTCAAGTTCTTATTTAGAATGATATTAAATAAAATTAATTTAAAGATTTATGTATAAATATTTTAATAAAACTATTGTATATAAATTAAACTGTATATTTTTGTGCGAAATTTGAAAGGATATAGAAATTAATGAGTTCAACAAAAACTATTGAACATAAAGGATTTATAAAAAGTATTGACGCAAAACAAATCCGTGTTTCAATACTTGCAGAGTCGTCTTGTGCCTCATGCCATGCAAAAGGTTTGTGCAACCTTTCTGAAGTTGATGAGAAAGAAATAGAAATTGTAAGAAAAAATGGCGATTTTAGCATTGGCGAAACAGTAAATGTAATAATGCAAGAATCATTAGGGTTTCATGCAATGTTTTTAGGATATATCTTTCCATTTATATTAGTTCTTGCTACATTAATTGTTTCAAGTAATTTCTCTAATAATGAAGCAATTAGTGGCTTATTATCTCTTTCCGTACTAATTCCATATTATATTATTTTATATTTCAGTAAATCAAGCTTGAAGAAAAAGTTTTCATTCACACTTCAAAAAATTGTTTAAATAAAAAAAAATGAGCGAAACAGTTATTTTCACTATTATTTCATTGAGTGCAATAGGTATTGTTGCGGCAATGATATTGTTCTTTATAGCACAAAAATTTAAAGTTTTTGAAGACCCGAAAATTGATGAAGTAGAAGAAGTTTTACCAAGTGCAAATTGCGGTGGCTGCGGTTTTCCGGGTTGTAGAAATTTTGCAGAAGCCTGTGTAAAAGCCGAAAATCTGGGCGACCTGTTTTGTCCGGTTGGTGGCAACGAGTGCATGAGCGATGTGGCAAAAGCACTCGGCAAAGAGGTAGTAGAAAAAGATCCGGTAATTGCAGTTCTGAAATGTAATGGAGCCTGCGATAATCGTGCAAAAACAAACCAATATGATGGAGCCTACAATTGTACTGCTGCTCATAATCTTTACGGAGGCGATACTGGTTGTCATTTTGGATGTCTTGGAATGGGCGAATGTGTTGATGCATGCAATTTCGATGCAATGTATATGGACGAAAAAACCGGTTTGCCTGTGATTGATGATGAAAAGTGTACCGCTTGCAATGCTTGTGTTGAAGCATGTCCAAAACTATTGTTAGAGCTTCGCCCAAAAGGGAAAAAGTCGAGACGTATTTTTGTTTCATGTATGAACAAAGACAAAGGAGCAGCCAAAAAAATCGGTTGCGATGTAGCATGTATAGGTTGTAAACGATGTGTTAAAGAATGTAAATTCGATGCAATTACAGTCGATAATTTCCTTGCATATATCGATGCAGACAAATGTACATTGTGCAGAAAATGTGTTGTTGTATGTCCTACTAAGGCAATACATGAATTAAATTTTCCGCCAAGAAAAGTAAAAGTTGCAAAACCTGAGAAAGCTGTAGTTGAAAAGGCAAAAGTTGCGGATTCTGAAAAAAAAGAAGTAATCACTATAGAAAATAAAGATAGCGAATCTAAAAGTGAAAAATCAGATTCTTGATTTTAAAACACAATATATTAGGTTTTTATAATTAACAATTGACTTTCAAGAAAATAAATAAACAGATATAAAATGCTAAAAACATTTCCAAAAGGTGGTGTTCATCCTCCTGAAAACAAAATATCGAAAGAAGGTGCAATAGTGCAACTAGCAATACCAAAAACAGCATATATTCCTATTTCACAGCATCTTGGAGCCCCTTCTACTCCTGTTGTTAAAAAAGGAGATGCAGTTAAAGTTGGGCAAATAATTGCAAAAAGCTCAGGATTTGTATCTACAAATATTCATTCTTCGGTATCGGGCACGGTTCAGAAAATAGATGATATTATTGATTCAAGCGGATATAAAAGAAAAACTGTAATTATTAAAGTTGAAGGCGATGAGTGGTTGGAAACTATTGATCAGAGCAAACAACTGAGCAAAAATATCTCGGTAAATGGAGAAGAAATAATTTCGAAAATTCTTGAATCCGGAATAGTAGGACTTGGAGGAGCAACCTTCCCAACTCATATTAAACTTTCAGTTCCAAAAGGCAAAACTGCAGAAGTTCTGATAATTAATGGAGTGGAATGCGAACCATACCTGACCTCTGACCACCGATTGATGCTCGAAAAGGCAGAAGAAATGCTCATAGGAACTCAAATTCTAATGAGAGGCTTAAATGTCAAAAAAGCCATGATTGGCATCGAAAATAACAAACCCGATGCAATTGAATTATTATCTAAATTGGTTGATAAATATCCAGGAATTGAAATATATGCTTTGAAAGTGCAATATCCGCAGGGAGGTGAAAAACAGCTAATCAAAGCACTGATAAACAGAGAAGTCCCATCAGGAGGATTACCAATTGATGTCGGAGCTGTAGTTCAGAATGTGGGTACAACTTTTGCTGTTTACGAAGCAATTCAGAAAAACAAACCTCTTTTCGAACGAGTAGTTACTGTTACCGGAAAATCTGTAAGCAAACCTGCAAATTATATGGTTAGAATTGGGACACCAGTTTCAGAACTTCTTGCCGCTTCGGGCGGAATTCCAGACGATACCGGAAAAATTATAAGTGGCGGTCCAATGATGGGGAAAGCTCTTAATAGTGTCGATTCTCCGGTTACGAAAGGAACTTCAGGAATTTTAATCCTACCCGAAGATGAATCGAAACGTAAAGAATCGTTGAATTGTATTCGCTGTGCAAGATGTACTGTTGTTTGTCCGATGGGTTTAGAACCATTTTTCATAATGAGTACAACAGAAAACAAAATGTTCGACAAAGTTGAATCAGCAAATGTAATGGACTGCATTGAGTGTGGCTCGTGTAGCTACACCTGCCCATCAAACCGACCATTGTTAGATTATATCAGATTAGGAAAAGGAACTGTAGGGCAGATTATTAGAGCAAGAAGAAAATAAATTTATTAAACTAAAATAAATTATTAAAAATAATGAGCAAATTAATCACAATATCTCCATCTCCGCATAACTATGGAGACGATTCAGTAAGAAAAATAATGTATGGAGTAATTATTGCAATGCTTCCGGCTTTTGCAGTTTCATTGGTTTACTTCGGACTTGGTGCACTAAAAGTTACATTAATTGCAATAGCTTCAGCAGTGATTTTCGAATGGCTAATTCAGAAATATTTATTGAAAGTAAAACCAACAATTAACGATGGATCTGCTATTATTACCGGCATGTTGCTGGCATTCAACGTTCCGAGTAATCTGCCAATTTGGATAATTATTATTGGAAGTTTCGTGGCAATCGCAATTGGAAAAATGACTTTTGGAGGTTTAGGAAGCAATCCATTCAATCCTGCATTGGTTGGAAGGGTTTTTCTATTAATCTCCTTTCCGGTTGAAATGACCTCATGGCCCAAAGCTGTAATTTCACGAATGCAAATTGTTGATGCTGAAACCGGTGCAACTCCTCTTGCAATAATAAAAGAAGCTGTACGAAACGAAACACCAATTAGTGAAATTGCCGATCAAATTCCTACATATTTAGATATGTTTCTTGGAAATCTTGGAGGCTCGCTCGGAGAAGTTTCTGCTATAGCAATCTTGATAGGATTTGGTTATATGCTTGTAAAAAAGATAATTACTTGGCATATCCCAATCGTTATGTTAGGGACAATTTTTGTCTTTACAGGAATTTTATGGTTAGTAAATCCTGAAGCAAATGCAGATCCTGTATTTCACCTGCTTACCGGTGGTGCATTATTAGGAGCTGTTTTTATGGCTACAGATATGGTTACTTCGCCAATGTCGGTAAAAGGGATGGTAATTTTTGCACTCGGGATTGGAATACTTACTGTTCTGATAAGAGTTTTTGGAGCATATCCCGAAGGAGTTTCATTTGCAATTTTAATAATGAACGCCTTTGTTCCGCTTATTAACACATATGTCAAACCAAAGAGATTTGGAGAAACGAAAAAATGATTATTTATTATTTTTTATTGAATATTAAAAAAAATAAAATTGACAGAGATAGAATTAAAATATAGAACAAAAAAGTTTGCACATGATTGTGTAAAAATTGCTTTAACTTTTGCAAAAAGCAATTTAGGATATCACATTCAAGGGCAATCGAATAGATGTTCTACTTCTGTTGCAGCAAATTATCGGGCAAGTTGTGTTGCTCAGTCAAAAAAGAGTTTTAGTGCAAAATTAGGAATAGTAATTGAAGAAATTGACGAGTCAAATTTTTGGTTAGAATTTGCAAAAGATGAAAAATTGTTAACTGATATTAAATTCGTTAATGAATTAATACAAGAATCAAAAGAAATAACTTCAATATTTATTTCTTCAAGAAAAACAGCACAAAAAAATTTAACTTATAATAATGAATTCAACAAAAAAGAATCAATAAAAAATTAATAGTCGTTTTCAATCAAAAATATAAAATAATCAATAAAAAAGAATTAGGTATGGCAAGTAAAAAAGAATCGACATTTGTAAACATGGTATTAACCTTGTTTCTTGTAGCCCTCGTAGCTTCAACTGCCCTCGGATTTGTTTATGAATTAACAAAAGCGCCCATAGCTGCTGCAAAACTTAAGCGAAAGCTTGAAGCCATAAATACAGTAGTTCCCGGTTTCACCAACGATCCAAATGCCGAAATGTATAAAATTCCAATTGCAGAAGGCGATAGTCTCGAATTTTATCCAGCAAAAAAAGATGGAGAATTGATTGGAACAGCAATCAAAACATATACTAAAAAAGGATTTTCCGGTTTAATTCAATTGATGGTTGGTTTTTCTCCTGAAGGTGAAATAATAAACATTTCTGTTTTGGACCACAAAGAAACTCCTGGTTTAGGAGATAAAATGCAGAAAGATAAATCGGAATGGAGCAATCAATTTAATGGAAAAAATCCAGCAAACGACAATCTCGTAGTTACCAAAGATGGCGGACTTATTGATGCAATCACTGCTTCAACAATAAGTTCGAGAGCATATTGCGATGCTGTGCAAAGAGCCTACGACATTTATATGAAAAACAAATAAGACATAATTGATTTAACAATTAAAGATTAATAATATTAAAAATAAGATATATGAGCCAGTGGAAAAATTTCTCGAAAGGTATTTTTAAAGAAAATGCGGTTTTTGTATTATTTCTCGGACTTTGTCCTACGCTTGGTGTTACTACAAGTGCATTGAATGGATTAGGAATGGGACTTGCCACAACATTTGTACTTCTCGGTTCGAATATGGTTGTAGCTTTAATCAAAAATTTTATTCCTGACAAAGTGCGAATACCATCATTCATTGTAATTATCGCCTCATTTGTTACTATTGTAGAACTTACAATGCAGGCATATTTACCCGATTTGTTCAAGCAATTAGGTTTATTTATTCCTCTTATCGTGGTGAATTGTTTGGTTCTCGGTAGAGCTGAAGCATTTGCTTCGAAAAATACGTTTTTATCCTCCTTTGTTGATGGTCTTGGAATGGGGATTGGTTTTTCGCTTGCACTTACTGTACTTGGAGGAGTTAGAGAGATTCTCGGAAGTGGTCAAATATTCGGATTAGACCTTTATGAAGGCGGAATGATAGCTTTCGTGCTATCACCGGGTGCTTTCATCGTGTTGGGATACCTTATTGTACTTAACAACAAATTAATCAACAAAAAATCTTAAAAATTACAATTATGGAATATATCATTATCATTATATCAGCAATTTTTGTAAACAATATTCTTCTTGCAAAATTTCTTGGAGTTTGTCCATTTATTGGAGTATCAAACAAAGTAGAAACATCTATTGGTATGACCGGTGCAGTTACTTTTGTTATGGTAATTGCTACAATTGTAACATATCTTATTCAGAAATATGTGCTTGAGGCTTTTGGAATACAATTTATGCGAACTATTACTTTTATCATTATTATTGCATCATTAGTTCAGATGGTCGAGATAATGTTGAAGAAAATAAGTCCTCCACTTTATCAAGCACTCGGAATATTTCTTCCGCTTATAACTACCAATTGTGCTGTTCTTGGAGTTGCTATTATGGTAACTGATGGACAAATTCCAGGGGTTGAAGGAACAATTACACTTTTACATAGTGTAGTTTTCGCAATTGCTAATGCGGTTGGCTTTGGTTTAGCACTTATTGTTTTTGCAGGCTTACGTGAGCATGTAGAGCTTACGAATGTTCCAAAAGCCATGAAAGGCGTTCCAATTGCATTTATAATTGCCGGATTACTTGCAATGGCGTTTATGGGTTTTACTGGAATTGTATAGATTCTACTGAATCTAATTAAATAGATGATTGTCAAGCCTCCACGAATAGGCTTTTAAAAGTTTGCTCATACAAAGTACGGGAAGAGATTTAATTATAGTTGGGATTCTATCACATTATAATAATGTAGCTTTAGTTCAATTAAAATTGATGGAATACCATTGAAAAGCCTAAGCAGGACAAAACTGTTTGTAGAAAAAATTACAAAATTAAAAAATCAGTTTCAGAGGAGCAACCTTAAAAAACAAAATATTATATCAAATTGATTTTTTTCAAAATTTGAAATTGCTTATAATGTAAGTTCCTTGTTTGAATGGATAGGTTATCAGTACGCTCCGATGAGCTAAAACAAGAACGGAGCTATATTACTACAGCAGATTGCTCATATTGAGCAAAGATAAAATAGGATTAAAAGCACATAATCCAAAAAAAATAATGAGCTTAATACCAAAAAAAATAGCCTAATCTTTACAGACAAGGCTATTTCATTATTTTGAAATAATTCTGTTATCCTATAATAAAATAAGCACTATTCATTTTCCTTCTGTTCATGCTCGTATTCCCACATTGGGATAATTGGGAACACTTTTGCAAGCACACTTACAATCAATAAAACTATAATAAAAGATGCAGCTGTTACCAAAATCTCAACAGCTGTTGGCGAATATACAACATATTCTTCAGAAACATTTTGAACCGGCAGAAATGGATGCGACATTGTAGGTACCACAATTAAATATCTCTTAATCCATGCACCAATTATTACAAATAACGAAATTATTAGCATTGGAAATGGTTTTCTCATTTTAGTAAAAAACATTAAAATCGTGGGAATTATCATACAAGGAATAATTGCAAACCAAAATAATGTTGACCAGTGCCCAGTGAATAACTCTTTAAGATGCACCGCATCATCACTTTTCAACTTAAAACCGGGAACTAGAAATTCATTTATGTTAAAGTATATATAAACAAACATTACCAGTACTAATAGTTTTCCCATTTTGTCGAAATGCAAATCGGTCAAATATTCTTTTAATTTATAGTTTATTCTGAAAAAATACATTGCAACAATTACTGCTCCAACTCCTGCAACAAAAGCTCCCGCAACAAAATAAGGACCGAAAATAGTTGAATCCCATCCTACCCTTGATGTTGTAGCAAACAACCAAGATGTAACAGTATGAATTGCTAAACCTACAGGTATGATGAGAATTAGTAGTATTCGAATAGATTTTTTAACTATTGCTATTTGTTCGGGTCTGCCACTCCATCCTGCTGACAGAAATTTATACAACTTTTGTTGCCATTTTGGAAATGTTTTATAGTTTTTTAATGCATAAGTATCAGGTATCAATGGAAGATATAATAATAAAACGCTCATAACAACGTATGTAATAACTACAGTAATATCCCAAATAATTGGAGATTGCAACCTTCCATAAAACAAGAGATGTAAAACTCTATCGGGGCGACCCATATCGGAAACAATTACTAAACCTGCTACTATAGCAAATGCTACTGCTAAAATCTCAGCAATTCGACTTATTGGAGTAATCCATTTTTGACCTGACAAACCTAAAATACTACTAATAAGCAAACCAACGAGACTTGTGGCTATAAAAAACACAAAGTTTGAAATATACATTCCCCAAGAAATAAAATCTCTCATACCAGTAACACCCAGACCATTTTTTAGCTGTACAAAATAAGCATATAAACAAACAACCAGAGCAACAGTAAGAAATGTCATCCAGACAAAATACTTGGTGTTTAAACCAACCGTTCTGGATAAATCATGCTGTATTTTTGAAAAACTTGTATTAGAATTATCTTCTTTCATATCTTTATATTATTGACATTTAAATAATTACGAATTATTTTCATCTTTTGGAGGTTCAAACTCAAACATCCTATTTTTCGGAGGCAAATAATACACACTTGGTTTTGTTCCAAGCTTGTCCATTAGTTGGTAGGCAGCATTTTTCTTCAAAAGTTCGCTTAGGCTTACAGTTTCTTTGCTCGTTCCGTTAGTTACAGCATTCTCGTTGGAATCACCAAAATAATAAACACCATTAGGGCAAGCTGTTACGCAATATGGAAGCTCATCATTTCTTAGTTTGTCGGCACTAAAACAACATTTCGTAACTGTTCCTTTTTTCTGAGGAACGTTTTTTTCGATATCGTATTCAACATCCTTATATTTTTCAGCATCTTTTGGTTCAAACCAGTTAAATGTTCGTGCAGAATAAGGGCAAGCTGCCATGCAAAATCTGCAACCAATACATCTTTCATTGTCCACCAAAACTATTCCGTCTTGTCGTTTGAAAGTTGCATCAACCGGACAAACAGCAACACAAGGTGGGTTGTCGCAATGTTGGCAAGGTTTAGGCAAATAATAAGGTGCAGTTTTTTCGGTATCCTGCATAGCCAAAACATTTATGTGATGCTGGTCGGGGTGCAACTGATGTGCACTTTGGCACGATTTCATACATTCTCTGGCATTTCTACATTTTGCCAAATCTATTACCATTACAAACTTTTTATCTACCAGACCAATTCTGCCAGGATCATTTTCAACTGCAGCTTTTTCAATTTCTTGAATGTCATTTTTATCTACCTCAATGACTTTACCATCTGTTGAAAGTACTGCAATTTTTTCGCCCGATTTTGCTTCGGCAGAACATGAACTTAATGGTAACACACAACCTGCTGCTACAGAACCTGCTGCTAATCCACCCATTTTCTTCAGGAATTTCCTACGTTCAATTCCTTTGTCTTCTTTCTTATCAATCATATTTGAATATTTAAATTCCAAATTCCAAAAAAATAATCCTGTCTGCAATTTTAGTAATTAATTTTGTTTTTGCAATAAAAAATCTTAACTAATCTGTGTACTGAAAATTATAATAATATGGGTTCTAAATAATTCCTTTTAATCTTTGTGCCCCTTTGTGCTTCTCTGAGCAAGTTTGTGTAATAGCTATTTCACAAAGAACCACAAAGAAGACACTGAGTTTCATAGAGAAAGCTTATTATTAACTTCAAGAATCCGACACTGATTAGTAACAAAAAATCAATGTATTTGATTCTTAAAAATCATTAGATTTTTTGCTTTCTTTTATAAAATTAAGAGAAAGAAAATATGTCAAATTATTAAATTTTTAAACACTTATATATAACTGATTTTCATAAGCAAATTTCAAAATAGAAATATGAAAAATTCCATATTGTCAAAAATATGGCAATACGAATTATAAAAAAGATACTTTTGCAAAAATTTTAAAATTATGGAATTAAAAAATAGAGTATTATTAATGATATTAGATGGTTGGGGAATTGGCGACAAATCGAAATCAGATGCAATTTTTCAAGCAAATACTCCAAATATGGATTTTTTGAAAGAGAAATATCCAAACTCCCAATTATTAACTAGTGGCGAAAATGTTGGATTGCCTGAGGGGCAAATGGGAAATTCAGAAGTTGGACACCTGAATATTGGTGCTGGAAGAATAGTTTATCAGGATTTGGTAAGAATAAATAAAGCTATTAAAGATAATAGCATTTCAGAAAATGAAACTTTGGCTGAAGCATTTTCTTACGCAAAAGAAAAAAACAGTGCTGTACATTTCTTAGGTTTGGTTGGCGATGGAGGAGTTCATTCCTTGAGTAGCCACTTGTTCAAGCTATGCGATATGACTAAAGAATATGATTTGAATAATGTTTTTATTCACGCTTTGACTGATGGTCGTGATACCGATCCAAAAAGCGGATATGGATATGTCGAAGAACTTGAACAACATTTGGAAAAGTCGAATGGCGAAATTGCCAGCCTTACAGGTCGATATTTCACTATGGACAGAGACAAACGCTGGGAAAGAGTAAAAATTGGATACGATGCATTGGTTTTAGGTAATGGAAAAAAAACAGATAATATTTTAAATTCAATAAAAGAATCCTATGAAGAAGGTATCACTGATGAATTTATTAAACCAATTGTGAAAGTTGATGCTGATGGAAATCCGGTTGGAATAATCAAAGAAAACGATCTCGTAATTTGCTTCAATTTTAGAACCGACAGATTGCGAGAAATTACTGTTGCTCTTACTCAAAAAGATATGCAGGAGTATGGGATGAAAACCATTCCGCTACACTACCTCACAATGACAACTTATGACGAAAGTTTCGAAAATATAAATGTAATTTACACCAAAGATAATGTGCAACATACGCTTGGAGAAATAATTTCCGGCTTAGGGAAAAAACAAATTAGAATTGCCGAAACTGAAAAATATGCCCATGTTACATTTTTCTTTTCAGGAGGAAGAGAAACAGAATTTGAATACGAAAAAAGGATTTTGATTCCATCCCCTAAAGTAGCTACCTACGATCTACAGCCCGAAATGAGCGCCATTTTAGTTAAAAATGAAATTGTTTGCGAACTAAAAAAACAAGAGACTGATTTTGTTTGCTTAAACTTTGCAAATGGCGATATGGTAGGCCATACAGGTTTTTACGAAAGCATCTTAAAGGCTTTAGAAACTGTTGATGCCTGCATTGGTGAAATTGTGGAAATCGCAAACAAAAATGGATACACAACTATGATAATTGCCGATCACGGAAATTCAGATTTTGCTGTAAACTCTAACGGTTCGCCAAACACAGCACATTCTTTAAATCCGGTTCCTTGCATTTTGGTTTCCGATGATTATAAGAATATCAAAGATGGTATTCTCGCCGATGTAGCTCCATCAATATTGAAAATTATGGGTATTGAAATTCCTAATGAAATGACTGGGAAGGGTTTAGTTGATTAGTTTTTAAAAGTTTAAATGTAAAATCTAATATGACAGAAACAATGCTACAAATAGGGAATGCAATAATCAGTTTAGATGTATTAGAAAAAAAATTTATTTGCAATTTCGAAAAATGCAAGGGAAATTGTTGTATTTATGGCGATTCCGGGGCTCCTTTAGAAAAAGATGAAGCAAAAAAAATCAAGAAAAATATAAATATCATTCAAAAGTATATGACCCAAAAGGGCAAGGAAGTTGTTGAAAAAGAAGGGGTTTCTACTATCGACATTGAAGGCGATTTGGTTACACCACTTATCGAAAACCAAGATTGTGCTTTTGTTTATTACGAAAATGGAATAATAAAATGTGCTATTGAAAAAGCATTTTTAGAAAAAAAGATATATTTTCATAAGCCAATTTCTTGTCATTTATATCCTATTAGAATAAAAAAATATGACACATTCGAAGCTGTAAACTACGACCAGTGGGACATTTGCAAATCAGCAAGAATATTAGGCGAAGAAAAAAAAGTGGAAGTATTTCAATTTTTGAAAGAACCATTAATCAGGAAATATGGTGCAGAATGGTTTACAGAACTTGAAATTGCCAGCAAAAACCTTGATAACTTAGAAATTGAGGAATAAATCTATATTCAATTATTCAGTCAGATAATATGTAAATAAAAAAGCCACAATTGCAATTGTAGCTTTTCTATTTCTTTCATATATTAGAAAATTTAATTAACTGCCCTGAGAATAAATTGAATACAAAATTGAAAATCTTTTTTCAAGATCGTCCTTCATTTCATTTTGTTTATTTCTTTCAGCAACTTTAACAAATTCCTGCATCATATATAGGTCTCTTTTCAGTTCATCTTGAAAAAATGAAGCATCTTCTCTATCAAGACTAAAGAAATAATTAATCTTCTCTTCTGAAACATCAGCAAGAAGCGCTATTATTTCATTTCCTTTTTCTATTTCTCCCAATTTATAATATACTTCTGATAATTGCAAATTGAAATAATTGTATGGAACAAATTTATGCGGCATTAGTTCGATACATCTATCAGCCACTTCAAGACTTTTTTCTTTTTTGCCTTCTTCGAAGAGAGCCAGAGCCAGCCGAGCAAAATTGCTTCTAAAATTCATAAGCATCCGTTGATTATTTTCGTCGAGATAAACTCTTGGATCGTTAATACCTCCCCATTTGAACTTGTTCATCATATTCTCATAAACAATTTCTGTATCCATTCTACCAATTTTGCCTTTATTGCTATCTTTGGTTTTAATGGGTACCAATCGGTAGGCTAAACCTTCAACTTGAAAATATGGTTCGAGTTTCAAATAGCTTGAGCTTCCAACAGTAATTGCAAAATATACCGGACGATCCCAGTCGTTGGCAGTCAAAAGATCAATAGTCATTAAGTCGTTTTTGAGCAAATAGCTTTTCTTAGGATCCCAATCTATTGAGGACACAATTTTGTCAGCATCTTTCAATTTTACTGTTCCATTGCTCACAACTTTTGCAGAATCTACAGCAAGGCTCAATTTTTTTGTAGGAATATAGTCTAAATCTTTGCCTTGAGCTGAATATTTTGTTTTCGGGCTTTCGCTTCCTACAAACTGCATAACCTTTTTCAAATCTACATATTCTTTTGTTCTATCGAACATTGGAACATAATCTCGTTTTCCTTGAATATATTGGTCCGGTTTCAGTGTAAACGGAACAGGCGCTGATTCGTATGATTGTCTAATCATTTGATCGATATACCAATTTGTACTTAGATAACTAAGATTTACAACTCTTACGTCAGTTCTAATTCCTTCAACTTCCTGGGCATACCAAAGCGGGAAAGTGTCGTTGTCTCCATTTGTAAACAGAATAGCATTCGGAGCACAAGATTCTAAATAATTATGAGCAAAGTCTCTTGCTGTGTATCTATTCGAACGATCATGGTCGTCCCAATTTTGGCTAAGCATATGTGCCGGAACTAATAAGAAGCATGCAATTGTTGCAATTACAGCACTCACCTTTTGAGATAAATATTTATTCAATAACTCATAAATCCAAAGAACTCCAAGTCCTATCCAAATTGCAAAAGCATAGAACGAGCCGGCATAGGCATAGTCTCTCTCGCGTGGCTGTATCGGATATTGATTGAGATAAACAACAATGGCTAATCCTGTGAAAATAAATAAAAGAAAAACTACCCAAAAATCCTTTCTGTTTCGCATATATAAATAAACTATTCCCATTATTCCTAAAATCAATGGTAAGAAATATAGTTTATTGTTGGCTTTATTGTTTTTGAACGATTCGGGCAGCATGTCTTGAGGTCCAAGTCTGGCATCGTCTATTAAAGGAATTCCACTTATCCAGTTTCCTTTCAAAACATCGCCATGTCCTTGAATATCGTTCTGCCTTCCTGCAAAATTCCACATGAAATACCTTAAATACATATGTCCTATTTGGTATTTGAAAAAGAATCGCAAATTTTCGCCAAAAGTTGGAACTCGCATAACTTTTGTTTCTCCATCTCTACCTTGTGCTTTAATAGGTTTTCCTACGACTTTTCCCCAATATTTATACTCTTTAACATGTTTTGCCTGAGCACTATACATACGCGGAAAAAGAGTTAGGAATCTATCATCATAAATATATTTTGGAGTAACATTAGTTACCTCATATCTTCCGTCAACTTGCGTTAAAGTTTCCTTATCATCTTTTTCATCAACTATAGGTGCATTGTAATGTTGCCCATGAAATAATGGTCTGTCTCCATATTGTTCACGATTCAAATAAGATAATAATCCAAATACAGTTTCAGGATTGTTCTGATCCATTGGTGGATTTGCAAGCGAACGAATCACTACCATACTAAATGACGAATAGCCTATCAAAATGGCTGTGAATGAAACAATTATAGTATTTAGTAAAACTTTTTTCTTCTTTGATGTATAAATAATCCCAAAAATAATAGAACCTAATAATAGAAGAATATAAAACATTACACCTGTATTATAAGGTAACCCAAACATATTTACGAACAACAATTCGAACCATGAAGCTACAATAACAACTCCCGGAATTATTCCATACATAATTACACCCAACATTACAATCGAAATAATAAGAGCATAAACAATTCCTTTTTGCGAAACCTGATATTTTTTGTAATAATAAACAAAGACAATTGCAGGTATTGCCAATAAATTCAGTAGGTGAACCCCAATAGAAAGTCCAACGAGATAAGCAATTAATATTATCCAACGATTAGAATATTTCTGATCGGCAACGTTTTCCCATTTCAAAATTGCCCAAAAAACTACTGCGGTGAACAAAGATGATGAAGAATATACTTCAGCTTCGACTGCCGAAAACCAAAAAGTGTCGGAAAAAGTATATGCCAAAGCTCCAACAAATCCTGCTCCCAAAACTGCAATTGTCTGGCCTATTGAAAGATTATCTGATTTTATTATTATTTTTTTTGCAATATGAGTGATAGTCCAAAAAAGAAAAAGTATTGTGAAAGCACTTGCCAAACCAGACATGATATTTACCATTTTTGCAACCTGTGTAACATCAGTTGTAAACATAGTAAAGAATCGAGCCATAATCATAAATGTAGGTGCTCCGGGAGGGTGCCCAACCTGCAATTTGAAAGCTGTGGTGATAAATTCTCCACAATCCCAAAAACTTGTTGTAGGCTCAATTGTTAAAATATAAGTAATGGCTGCAATCAAAAAAGACAACCAACCAACTGTAACATTCAATAATCTAAATTGCTTCATATCAATAGATTTTCAAAAAAAAATTAAGTTTGCGAAAGTAGTAAATTTAGTTTTAATATTCATGGCTTAATGACGTTTCAGGGAAACTATATATTTTGTTTAGTATAATGAAAAAACCAATTTCTTGTTAAAATATTCGTTTATTGACTGATAATCAGTATTTATAATGAATGTTAATTTATCATAAAATACTATTAACATGAAATTCTTTACATGTCAATTAAAATTCAATAATTTATCAAAAAAAAATCCCAGACAATAATTGTCTGGGATTTTTCAAATATTTTAGATTAAAGTTTATTTTACAATATTCATATATTTTGAATCTATAAAATTTGAACTTGTAACCTTATACATATATGTACCGGATTCAATTTTCTCAGAGTTGAAAATTATTGAATGATTTCCTGCTTGTAAATCAGTTGAAACAAGCTCATCTACCATTTCTCCTAACATATTAAATACCTGAACTTTAACAAAAGAACTCTCCGAAAGGTAAAACCGAATTTCGGTTGAATTACTAAACGGATTTGGAGTATTTTGATATAAAATGCTATTAGACATTGCATTATCATTTATTGAAATTTTCTCTGCAACAGCAATTTTATTTGTTTCATATAACTCATTTCCTACCGTCCAATTTTCAACTACGATTGTTTCTTCAGTATTTAAATCAGAATGCCAGATTTTGATTGTATATTCTTCATTGTTAAGCATACCGTTTGTTCCTTCAGCATGTAGATCGTCTCCCCAAATTGTAGCAACAACATTGTCGCCATTAATTAGAGCAGAACCAACGAGTAGTCCGTTTTGTGCAAATATTCCAATTTCATCGCCTTCTTGAGGAGCATTTTCCCAAGCTGTAGATGGAATGCAAATTGTCATATTGCAACCAGTAATATTATGATTTGCAAAATGTTGTGGTTTATCATTATTATTATTAACAATTCCACATTTTGTAGTATTTGCAGCATAGTTGAAATCTATCTGAGCCGTAGTATTTGCTTGATATCCTTCACCTGGAATCATATTTCCAATGTTATTAAAGTTGAAATAAGGCCAATAAACTTGCCCTATATCATCCTTCACAATTACAATGTCAGCAACAACATCGCTAAGCATATCAACCATAGAAGCTTCAGTATTTCTAAGGTATCCAAACAATGTCCATCCTGAAAGCAATGTTACATTTGTATTTTCTGGTTCAACTGACAATCCTTCAACAATTAGAGTATCAAGTGCATTTAGTTTTACTTGATAGGCTTTTCCAACCGTATGATCTCCAATATCATTGAAATTAAATGCTGGCCAATAGACTTGCCCTAATTCACTTTTAGCAAGATAAAGGTTATCATTTACAGTATTCATAACATTTCCGAAATCATCGAAAGTAGGATCAATAAATGTTGAAATCATACTCCAATCTACCCCAATCGGAATAGTTTGAGTTTCTGGTTGAATTATTTCAATAGAATCAGTGTTCTCACAACTATTGGTATTTACTGTAACAGTATAGTATCCATAAGTAGTTATGTTAGGTGTAGTGTTTATTGAGCCTTCTGACCAAGCATAACTATCATATCCGGACCCAACATCTACTGCAACTGTGTCTGGCGAAAATGTAATAATACTATCACCTAAGTCAACCGCTGGTATAGAATTAACTGTAATTTCGAGACTTTCTGAAAACTCACCGTTTCCACAAGTTGAGATCCCTCTAACAGTAATAAATGCTGTACCTGAGAAGTCTGCACTCCATGTTGCTACGGCATATTGGGTTGATCCAGAAATAGAACCTGCTTCAACCGGATTAATATTCCAACCATAAGAAGTGGCATTTATGGAACCTGATGTTGAATAGTTTTCAGACGAACCACCTTGACATAAATTAGCAATTCCTGAAGGTGTTCCCGCTTTCGAAGGTAAAGTATTCACTGTAACATCAAAACCATCTGAGAATTCTCCATCACCACAACCAACACCTTTTACTGTAATAGTAGCAAGTCCGTTAAAACCAGCATCCCAATCAACAGTTCCGTCAAAACCTGTCCCTGTAATTGTTCCTGCATTCACAGGTGAAATTTCCCAAACATATGTGCTTGCATCTGTAGCACCAGTAGTAGAATAAATTTCGTTTGGAGAATCCTGACATAAAACAGCAGTTCCACTTGGAGTTGCAGCTTTTCCTGGTAGTGATACAATTGTAATGGCAAGGCTATCAGAATAAACTCCTTCACCACATGTATTTACACCTTTTACGGCAACTTTAGCTTCTCCGACATAACTATCATCCCAATTTACGGTTGCAGTTAATCCTGTTCCACTAATGATTCCAGCACCTCCTGGAATTAGTTCCCATGTATAATTCAATGCTTCACTTGCACCTGTAGTAGTATAGTCTTCATTTGCACTATTTTCACATAAACTTACAGATCCTGTTGGTGTTGCAGCTGTACCGGGTAATGGTGTAACTACAATATCTAAAATATCAGAAGTTTGACCTGTACCACAGGAATTTATTCCTGCTACCCATATTTGAGCAGTTCCTGAGAATGTATTTTCCCAATCTAACCCAATAGTAGCCTCATCAGTATTTCCTGTAAAAGTACCGGCACCATTAGTAATTCCCCATGAATATGATGTTGCATTTGTAGCACCTGTTGTTGTATAGCTAGTGTTTACATCGTCAATACATAAAGAAGTTGAACCTGAAGGGGTAAATGCCTTGTTAGGTACAGAATTTATATCTATGCTTAATCCTCCTGAAATATTTCCATATCCACAATCATTATAAGCTTTTACGGATATTGTAGCATTTCCTGAATAGGCATCATCCCAATCAATAGTATTTGTAAGAGTTACTACTGAATCGCTGGTAAATGTTCCAGCATTGGAAGGTGAAACAGTCCAATAATAACCTACTGCATGATTCACAGCAGTTGTGGTATAAACAGTGTTTGCTGAATTTTGACATAGAGTTTCATCTCCGCTTGGAGTTGTAGCTGCTTCTGGATACGGATTGACTGTCTCGTAAATAGTATCAGGATCAGATAAAATACAAGCAGAAGCTGATGACAATTCGCAAGTTATCATATCGTTATCAACAATGGCTGATGAGATATATGCTGAGTCAGTACTAACTTCAACATTGTTTAATTTCCATGTATAGAGTGGATCTGCAATCCCACCTGTCGAGGATAAAAAGAAAGTAGCTTCATCTCCATCACAGATTTCTATTCCTGGATCTACATCAATATTAATTGTAGGAGGTGTTAACCAACCATTAACAGTAAGCATGGCATGTGTTGAAGCATTTTCAGTTGCAAGACCGTCGTCCAAAAGACAAATAAACAAGTCTTCACTGTGACTCTCAAGTGTAGTTACTGTAAGAGTATTAGTATTTACTCCAGCAAAAAAAGCACCATTTGTCAGGTCAGTCCAGTTTTCACCATTGTCGGTACTCGTTCTCCACTGATAGGTACTTGCAGTTGTTGCTATAGAAAAATCAGCATCATATCCGGCGCAAACATCAATATCTTGAGGTTCTGCCGAAATTGCTATTGCATTTACTGAAGAAATTTTGCCATCAATAAATTCTGAGGTAAGAGTTGCTGAGGGAGTTCCACCGGTAAATTTACAAGCATCAACTGTTAGATCATCCCAAATGAGGTTTGAAGCACCGGTTGCAAAAGTAAAATTTAATGTTGCAAGCACTGAATCGTTTGGTGCAAATGTAGCCCTATATCCATTGTATCCACTCCATGATATTTGAACTTTCGAACCAACAATATTTTCAATGAACCATCCGGTAGTAAAAAAATCATGAGTCAAAGCTGCATTGTGTGAAGTAACTGAAAAATTTGAAAGGACAGCACCATCAATAAAGAAAGCTAATTGTAAGGCATCAACATCTACTACGTTTGTAGCAATTATGTTTACACTCACTGCGTTATTGTCCGGCGAAGTAATAGTCTCCAAACTGGTTTCTATAGTTTGAGAATTAACCGAAAAGGAATAAAACAATACGCTTAGAAAAAGCATTAATTTTAAAGGAATTCTTTTTTTCATATTTTTTAAATTTTTGATTGGAATTAAATTATTAGATTTTGTTCAATGTGTGTCTAAAATACATTTGTATTAAATGTAGGTATTATCAATAAATCAAATTCAAAGATATCACATTTCCCCATAATAAAGGGAAAATGCAATATCTTATATGTCTTTTTGATTTTCATTCTATCTCAAAACTATTTTAAAATATTCATTGTTCGAGATTGCTCAAAACTACCTTCAGTACTTATTACATTCAATTTGTATAAGTATGGTCCTGAGGCTAATTCACTAGCATCGAATTTAATAGAATATGTTCCACTTTCCTGAGTACTATTGACAAGCACTTCAATTTTTTCACCTAACATATTATAAACTGTAAGATTTACTAAACCTGTTTCAGGTAGAGTATAGCTTATTTCTGTTTGATTATTAAATGGATTTGGGAAATTGTGGCTCAAGTAGTATTGTGATAGAGAATTATTGTTAGATTTTGTTTCAATTTCAGGAATTACAACACTGGCAAAATTCTGAGAATTATTAAGGTCAACAACAAAATTACTATTTGAACTTAATGCAAGATCAAACGCTGTATTTGATGTCAATTGAGAAACAAATTCTAAGGTAAATAAGTTTTCTCCTTTTTCAATATTAATTCTATCAGCATTCGCCCAAATAATATGTAGTATTCCGTTTTCAGCATTAAAAGCAAGAATCTCATTTCCAGTTGTACCATTCTTAATGTTGGATTGAACATTTGATACTTCAAATTCTGAAGGATAATTACAAACAAATTCTATTGCTCTTAGATTTAAGTTTTCATCGGCAATTACAGGAATACTGAAACTATTGTACGAATCAATTTGTTTGATTCCTTTCTTTGGAATATTAGTATAAGTTACAGCTTTTGAAAATTGTGTTCCAAATGAACCATCAGCATCGCCATAGCAAATACCTTCTAAAGTAACATTTTCATCGGCTCCTGCAATAGTTGCACTTCCGCTTTCAAATAACCAATCTGGAGCTAACCATCCAGCAGGAGACATTCCAACAGATTTTTCAGCAATAAGCTGGAAGTCATCATAGGTAATAGTACCACTATTGTTTACATCACCTGCATCAATATTCAAAAATCCTGATGGAATTGTTGTTCCATTATCATAAATCAGTGCCATAATATCAAATACAGTGATTCCTCCTGATGGTTGAATTGTATTTAAATTATCAACATTATATGTTAGTCCATCATCTAAGCCTCCTTGGATGAATGAACCGGCAATATTTGTTGTTTGAATATCAGCGAATACACCTTCACTTATTGTTGCATTAACATCCTCTAATCCAATAAGGGAATTCCAATAATTAACCTGTCCATATATGTTATATGTAGGTAATGCTGAAACATCAATATCTATATCATCAGTTCCCATACAGCCATTAGCATCAGTAACTTCAACTGTATATGTTGTCATAACTCCCGGTGTAACTACTTGGTTTTTACCAGAAAGATTTCCAGGATTCCACATATATGAATAAGGGTTTGCACCTCCTGTAGCAGAACCATGTAGGTTAGCATTGTCTCCAATGAAAATAGTCTGATCTAAACCTGCATTTGCAACTGGGTTTTCATTAACAATAACTAATACTTGATCAGATATTGTACAACCCGTATTGTCAGTTACCTCTAAAGTATAATATGTAGTATTTGTTGGTGTTGCAGTAGGATTAAAAATACCTGGGTTATCTAAACTTGCAGCTGGACTCCATGAGTAAGTATATGGTTCTGCACCACCATAAGCAGTTCCAGTAAGCATTACACTTTCTCCATAACACATAATCTGTAATGCTCCAGCATCTACAATTGGTACAGTTACAAAAATATCATCATTTGCTGAACAATTGATTGCATCTGTTACTGTAACAGTATAATTAGTTGAATAATTAGGATTAACTGTTATCGTTTCTGTAGTTTCTCCATTCGACCATAGATACGAAAATGGTGCAACTCCTTCACTTATTGTTGTTGTAAGAACAGCGTCGTTGTTACAAACTGAAACGTCATCGCCAAGATCTACTGAAATTGAATTAATAAATACATCAACCTCATCTGATCCAAAACAACCATAAGCGTCAACAACTTCTAATGTATATGTAGAATTTGCATAAGGAGCAGCTAATATATTTATATCATTATTAGATGTCAAAATATTAGAACCAATCCAATTAAAACTAAATGGTGATGTTCCTGATGAAACCATTCCATAAAGTGATGCAACGCCATCATCGCAAATTGTGAGATCTTGTCCAGCATTAACAACAGGATTGGTATGAACATTTACAATATGCTCTGCTGAATATTGACCTTCTCCACAATTATTAATACCTTTAACTTTAATAGTTACAGTACCGGCAAATGTTGGATCCCAGTCTATTTCAATAATCTGTGTTTGACCAAAATCATTAACAGTACCAGCATTCTGTGGAACAACCGACCAAGAGTAAGAACTAGCTCCTAAAGCACCAAGCGTATAGTAGAAAGCATTTTCACTGTCTTGGCAAAGATCCATTTGTCCTGTTGGACTTGAACTAATTGAAGGAACTCCTGTAATTATTACAGTAGCAAAACCTGACCAAGCACCAGTTCCACAATCATTTGTTGCACGAACTCTTACTTGAGCTATTCCAGCATATGTAGTAGCCCAATCAACAGTTACTTCTGTTCCGTTTCCGGAAACAACACCTGCAAAGGAAGGTTGAATTTCCCACTCGTAAGAATTTGCAGTTGCAACTGGACTTGTAGTAAACATTTCTAAATTTCCAGCACAAACCGGGGATGTTCCAGAAGGAGCATTTGGTGCTACCGGAGCAGACATTACATCAACTAAAGTCGTACAAGTTTCAACAGTGTATCCATCTCCAATTGCAACTATATATTGTGTTGCTACTTGTGGAGAAACATAAGGATTCTGCATTGTTGAACTAAATCCGTAAGGAATTGAAGTCCACTGGTAAGAATATGTACCTGAACCACCTAAACCAATACCATGCAATTGTGTCCAATCGCCAGAGCATATAATAGCATCATCAACATTACAATCTGCACTTAATGGATTTCCAATAACTGTAACTGTAACTGAGCCTAATACTTCACAAGCTGAAACTAAATCTGTTACAAGAACAGTGAAAGTAGTAGTGCTTTGTAATGGAACTGTTTGAGTAGTTTGAGAATTCAAATATAGTACATCTGCAGCTGGTCCCCAACTATATGCATATGAACCTGAACCATTAGAAACAAGTACATTTAAAGTGGCTTGTGTTCCATAAGGAATATCAAAATCACTACCTAAATTAATAATTAATGATGGTAAGATTTCAACTTCATCAATTGCAACACATCCGTTTATGTCAGTAACTGTTACATCAAATATGTCATCAGTAGTTACAGAAATACTTTGTGTAGTTTCACCTGTACTCCAATTATAGGATTCGAATGTTCCCGGATCTAAAACTATTGTTTCTCCTGAACAAATTATTTGATCTGAACCTAAATTTGGCAAAGGAGATGAGAAATTTAATAATTCAAATTCGTCTGTTCCTTCACAACCATTAACATCAGTTATTGTTACTGAGTATAAACCAGGATTTGATGCCGCTAAGGTTTGGTTCATTGAACCATCGTTCCACAAATAAGCATCCCATGTTCCGGCATCAATAGTAAAGCTGGCTTCAGGGCAAATTGTCTGGTCTATGCCTAAATCGACAACCGGCAACGATATTGTACTAACATCTACAATTCCGTTCATATTACTTCCACAACCATAAAGGTCGTTCGTTGCAACTATCATATAAGAAGTAATTTCGCTGAAATATCCGAAACTAATTGCAGAACCAGTACCTCCTACAATTACTCCTGTTCCTACATAATCAATTGGAACAAAACTAATATTTTGAGAAGAATTATTTTTGGTTAATGGTGAACCAAGTTGTGATAATGTACCATTTTGGTTCGATAGAGTTTGTGAATTTGGTGCATTTCCAATAGATGCATTATTTGCAGCCATGACATATACTTCATAAGAAACACCAATTTCAGATCCTGATAATCCAATTTCAGCGCCTTGTCCACCTATACAATATGCTCCATCACCTGTAATATCGAATACAGTAGGTAGAGGTATCAGATTAAGTGTTGTAGTAATTGTACTATCGCATCCATCAATTGATTGATAAACTTCAACATAATCTCCTGGCTGAGATTGATATGCTCCACCTAAGAATATTGATTCGCCTTCGCAAATAGAAACACTTTCGAAAATCTGATATGTAGGATTTACTGTAAGATAAGTAGTAATAATGCTATCGCAACCATCAATTGTTTGATAGTTATCTACATAAACTCCTGTTAGATTCTGGTATGCTCCACCTACAAAATACGATTCATCATCGCAAATCACAAAAGCTTCAGTAAAAGAATATACAGGATTTACAATAAGAACTGTAGTTACAATACTATCACAACCGTAAATTGATAACAAATTATCAATATAAGTACCTGCGATTGATTGATTTGCTCCTCCAACAAAATACGATTCACCTTCACAAATCTCAACATTCTCAGTGATAGCATAAACAGGATTTACTGTTAGGTTTGTAGTAACAACACTATCGCAACCGTAAATTGACAACAAATAATCAATATAAGCACCTGCAATTGATTGATTTGCTCCTCCGGCAAAATAAGTTTCGCCATCGCAAATCTCAACATCAACAGTTGTTACATAGTTCGAATTTATGGTTAAATTTGTTGTTACGGTGCTATCACAATCATAAATTGATGTATAATAATCAATATAAGCACCTGCTGTGGTTTGATATGCTCCACCTGCATAATATGATTCTCCATCACAGATTGATGCATATACAGTTTCGTTGTAAACCTGACCAACTGTTAGGTTTGTAGTTATCGTACTATCAGTTCCATAAATTGATGCATAAACATCAACATAGGTGCCGCTTGTAGTTTGATAAGCTCCACCAGCATAGTATGATTCGCCATCACATATTATTGCATCAATCGTAGTGTTATAGAAAATATTTCCATTTAATGATTCAAGACCACTCATTCCGTTTGCAGCAAATTGGCTGGTATTTGGGAAAGTTTGTATATATGTCGGGATCATACTGGCTTCGTTACCTGTGAGTACATCCCATACTCTAAATTGGAAAGTTTCTCCTGTAACAAATCCATCATTTCCAAGATCAGCTCCCCAAGCAGAAATGAAGTTATCGTTCGAAGATGAAGTATAAGAAGTATAACCAGCGCATGCAAGCGTACCTAAAGAATCGTAAAATACACCTATATACGAACCTTCAGCAATCTGAATACCATCTATTGTAATAGGAATATTGTCTTCAATTAATATGGTATGATTACTACCTGTATTTTGATAAGTCCAAGTAGGACTTGGTGTTCCAACTACAAGATTTGTAGTAACTATGCTATCGCAACCATCAATTGATTGGTATGTATCAAAATAAGCTCCTGTTTCAGTTTGATCGGCACCTCCACAATAATGAAACTGACCTTCGTCTATCATTACATTTTCGGTAGTTGAATGAACAGGATTAACGGTCAAATTGGTTGTAATTGCACTATCGCAACCGTCAAGAGTGGTATAGTTATCTACATAAACTCCGGTTTCTGCCTGATAAGCTCCTCCGGCAAAATAGGTTTCACCTTCACAAATTGCTACATCTTCGGCAATCGCATAAGTAGGATTAACTGTAAGATTTGTAGTAACTATGCTATCGCAACCTTCCACTGATGTTAAATTATCAACATAAGTTCCGGAAGTTGTTTGTTCAGCACCACCGACAAAATATGATTCGCCATCACAAATTTCAACATCATTTGCAATAGCAAAAACAGGATTCACTGCC